>JANMNR010000050.1:0-9955 GCA_031368325.1 Pirellula sp. | reverse complement strand
CATGAATACCGTCATCGTTAGCAAGCAGAATCTTCAACGTAATAGAATCCAATCCAAATCAAAGTGAACATATCCTGTCTAGTCACGGTACCTCTCTGGGCAAATCGTGTCGACGGGATTGAATTGGAAATCAATAATTCTTCGTTGGCAAGACGAAGTTGCCGAACCATTCGACCCAGTGGGTGTCCAGTCGGCAGGAAAACGAATTCTAGGCATTGGCCAGGATTGGCTGCAAATGTGCTTTATTCGTCCTTTTCGATGGTAAACAGCGCCGTTCAGGTTGGTCGTGAGCCACTTTTTTAACGCCCGATGGCTCTGGCCTTTGCTATACTTACGTATGAGGTGTCTACAGTCGCGATGGCATCAGCCTATTTAACCCCATTTCCAGGAGTACATTTCCCTTTGCATACGCATGATCGCTCGGAAGGTTTGGCAAGCGAACGGAGTATTTTGGCTCGTTTGATCTTGCCAAAAGACGTCGCGGCCGAAGACCCATTCGATGAACTCACAGGCTTGGCGACCACCGCTGGTACAACCGTCGTCGGCAGTATTTTTCAACGTAGAGAACACCCAGACCAAACAACGTATCTTGGCAAAGGGAAAGTGACCGAACTGCTTGGTTTGATTGAGATGCAGAATGCAGATGTTGTGCTTTTTGACAACGATCTCAACCCATCACAAACACGCAATCTCGAACGAGCCCTCAATATCAAGGTGATCGACCGTTCCGAGTTGATTCTCGATATCTTTGCTTCGAAAGCGCAGACCCACGAAGCTCGGTTGGCGGTTGAACTGGCGCAGCTTGAATACTCCCTACCTCGCCTAAAGCGGATGTGGACTCACTTGTCCCGTCAGTCGATGGGGGTCGGAATGCGCGGACCTGGCGAAAAGCAATTGGAAGTTGACAAGCGATTGGCTGAGAAACGCGTTCAAGACCTAAAGGCTGAGTTGGAAAAAGTAGAAAAGCGAAAAGCCCGCGAGGTCGCATCGCGAGGTGACACGTTTACGGTTTCTTTGGCTGGTTATACCAACGCTGGCAAAAGCACGTTGATGAATGTGCTGACCAACGCAAACGTAGAAGCGGTAGATCGATTGTTTGCGACACTCGATACCCGAACGCGAAAATGGATGCTGCCAGGCTGGGGGCCGATCTTGCTCAGCGACACGGTTGGATTCATTCGAGACCTGCCGCACCGTCTCATTGCAAGTTTTCGTGCAACACTCGAGGAAACGCGGCATGCGGATCTATTGATTCACGTTGCAGATGCGAGCAATCCAGCCGTTCTTCAGCAGATTTCTTCGGTTTACAAAGTGCTCCACGAAATTGGAATTGATGAAAAGGAAACATTGCTGATCCTGAACAAAGTGGACTGTGGGGGTGCAACTGAGCGAGTCAAATCCATTCAGGATCGTTATCCCAATTCGATCCCAACCTCGGCACACACAGGTCTCGGAATTCAAAGACTGGCTATGGCCGTAAGCGATGCTCTCACCAAGAACTTTGTTGAGCTGGAGGTTCGGTTGCCGCTCGAGGACGGCAAAACGATCGCGTGGCTGGCCAGCGTCGCCGAGATCATGTCCAAGCAGTACAACGATGACCACGCGCTCGTTCATTGCCGGATGCCGAGCAGTGCCGCCGGGAAACTAGCTGGCAACGGTGCCGACATCCGAGTTATTTCCGGTAAAATCCCTGTCGCTGCGGAAAAGGACATGCCCAATTCGGCGACTTTTATGTCGTCTGCTAGCACGGATTCGCAAGATCTCAGAGATTCAATCTCGACAGATACCGACAGCAGTTCGATCGGCGAAGTTGCATAGCCGATGGCACGACGTAATTTACGGGATGCCAGGATCGTGGTTACAGGCGCGTCGAGCGGGATAGGTCGCGAGCTTGCCGTTCAGCTTTGCCAACGAGGCGCCAACGTCCTTGCGACGGCTCGACGAGTCGAACGGCTGCATGAGTTGCAATCGGCTTGCAGTCGATTGCCGGGTAAACTCACCATCTTGCATGGGGACTTGACTAGTGATGAGCATCGCCAGGCGATCGTTCAACAAGCCACCACGGAATGGAATGCGTTAGACGTATTGATCAACAACGCGGGCGCTGGTGCTATTGGTCGATTTGATGTCGCAACAAGCGATCGATTGCGACGTGTGATGGAGATCGATTTCTTTGCGCCGGTCGAACTTACTCGAACTTGTCTGCCGTTGCTCCAACGCGGCCGGAGACCTGCCATTTTGAACATTGGCTCGGTTCTGTCTCATCGCGCCGTTCCGAACAAAAGTGAGTATTGTGCAGCCAAGTTTGCCATGCGAGGCTGGGCGGAATCGTTGCGAGTGGAGTTGGCATCCAAGTCGATTGAGGTGTTGATGCTGAGTCCGAGCACAACACGTAGCGAGTTCTTGGATGCATTGGTCGATACAAAGGCCAACGAAAGAGGCAAATCGCTGGGCAGCATGCTTCCGGAGCGAGTGGCGCATCTGGCAATATCAGCGTTAGTCCGATCGAAAAGGGAGATGATATTGAGCCTAGGAGGAAAAAGCCTGGTCTGGGCAGGAAGGCTGTTTCCTAGGCTAACCGATCGGATTCTGGGGCGGTTTGCATCGTAGCCACGGTTGGGGAATAGTCGTGGCGAATTCGTAGCGATTGTATGCCTCGGAATGATCCAAAATCATTTCGCAGATTGTCGATGAGCTTGCTTCCCGCTACACTGCTTTAGCAAATCTGTCCCCCCTTTTTTTTCAGGCTGCATCGGCGAAAATCTAGTGCAGCGGAGCAATTCATGAGCGCCCCTACCGGTTCTCCCAAAGTTGACGCGTCGACCCCGCCAGCCAAATTAACCATTGGCGACAACGAATTCCTTTTCCCCATTCTGGTGGGTACGGAAAACGACCGTGCGATTGACATTTCCAAACTGCTCAAGGACACGGGACATACCACGATAGACGATGGATTTGCCAACACCGCTGCCGCCTCTAGCTCGATCACTTACCTGGACGGTGACCGCGGAATTCTGCGTTATCGCGGATATCCCATCGAGGAGCTGGCCGAGCATTGCGATTTCTTGGAAACCAGCTATTTGATTATTTACGGCGATTTGCCGAACAAGGAACAGCTGGAGCAATTCAAGGAATCGATCGAGAAGCATACGATGCTTCACGAGGACATGCGGACCTTTTACAACGGGTTTCCACGGGACGCTCACCCGATGGCCATCTTGTCGAGCGTAGTGGGTGCACTATCGACGTTTTATCAAGATTCGCTAGACCCACACGATCCCGAAGAGGTCGAGATATCCGTCCACCGGCTGATCGCCAAGCTGCCGACCATCGCGGCTTACAGCTACAAAAAAGCCTTCGGCCAGCCCTTCATTTATCCTGACAACAGTTTGGATTATTGCCAAAACTTTTTGAGCATGATGTTCGCGTTGCCGAGCGAGCGCTACCAGCCCGACCCGGATTTCGTGCGAGCTCTCAATCTATTGTTGATTGTGCATGCGGATCACGAGCAGAATTGCAGTACGTCGACGGTACGTTTGGTAGGTTCGTCCAACGCGAATTTGTTCGCCTGCATTTCGGCAGGGATTTGTGCTCTTTGGGGACCTCTCCACGGCGGTGCCAACGAAGCATGCGTAAATATGCTCAAGCAGATCGCGGATGACGGTGGAAACGTAAAGAAGTACGTTGACATGGCCAAGGACAAGTCGAGCAATTTCCGCTTGATGGGTTTCGGGCATCGTGTCTATAAAAACTACGATCCCCGAGCCAAGATCATTAAATCGGCTTGTGATGTGCTGCTGAAAAAACTAAACCTCAAGGACCCGCTGTTCGACGTTGCACAGGAGCTCGAAGCGGTTGCGTTACGTGATCCCTATTTCGTCGAACGCAAACTCTATCCAAATGTAGACTTCTACTCGGGTGTAATCTACCGGGCGATGGGAATTCCTATTCAGATGTTTACCGTTTTGTTTGCTATAGGGCGGTTGCCAGGTTGGATAGCTCACTGGATCGAAATGCAAAACTCTCCGTTAACTCGCATCGGTCGTCCGAGGCAGGTTTACACCGGTCATGTCAAACGCGACATTGTCCCGATCGAGAATCGATAGTTTAGGAGAGTGAATGTCCGCTCCAATGCTGGCTTCTGTACAAGCCTCGGCCGGAAAGGAATTTCCAGCCGAACAGAGGGTTACGATCGCCCTGGATCGTCCGATTTCGGATTTGTCGTGGATCCAAAAGTCGTTGCTGTTTGCCGAACTGTCTAGGCTTGCATATGCATCTCCAGAGCGTGTTGAAAAAATCGTGTATGAAGCTGGGCTAGATCAATGCACTTTTATTGCGCGTGATGGTGCCGAGGCTTATGTGTTTGGTAACCGATTCGACTGCATGATCGTTTGCCGCGGCACCGAACCCAATCAGTGGAACGACATCGAGGCTGACGCAAACGCCTGGACGGTTGTATCTGAGGTAGGACGCGTTCACAGCGGTTTTCATACGGAGGTCAATGAACTATGGCCGTTGCTCGAACAGCAGATCAAAGAAGATCAGCGACCGATGTGGTTTTCTGGGCATTCTCTAGGCGGAGCAATGGCCGCCGTGTGTGCCGTGCGATGCAAAATTTCACCGATACCGTCGAACCCACAAGCGATCTTCTCATATGGTGCACCGCGCGTCGGCGACCGGTCTTACACGTCGTTCCTCAAGGTAAAGCACTACCGCTGGGTAAACAATAACGATATTGTTCCGCGTGTTCCGCCCCGTTGGCTTGGTTATCGGCACATGGGCCAGGAGATCTACATCAACCGGAACGGCAAAATCAGCAATCTTCGATCGTGGTTTCGAGTGCGAGACAGATTTTATGGCTTACTCGCCTCATTACGCCTTTGGAAGCTCGATTATTTTAGCGATCATTCCATGGTGGACTATATTAAGCACGTTCGAAGTCATTATGAATGCGAACTGGCTGGCAAACCTATCAAGACTCCTAAGCATATTCCTGCAGAATAATAACTAAATGCTCACAGCGATTATCGTCGTTTTCGTTATTGGCTATTTGGCAATCGTTTTCGAACACCAGATCCACATCAACAAAGCTGCCTCCGCCATTGTGACTGGAGTTTTGTGCTGGACGATTTATGCCATTGGTTACGATCAATTGGTTCCACAAGCTGCTTTTGAAGCATGGGAGAAACTGCATTCGGTAGGCGGCGATACGCATGCCGTTGCTCATTTGCCGGCAAAGTTGGAGTTCCTTACCGAGTATCAATTGCCCAAAGGGTTTGTCGAGATAGCTGGCATCCTCTTTTTTCTGATGGGTGCAATGACGATTGTCGAACTCGTTGATGCGCACGAGGGTTTTTCTTTGGTGACACAGCGGGTCAAAGCTAGAAATCAGATAACGCTGCTTTGGATTGTTGCTTGGGTGACTTTTTTCCTGTCCTCGGTTTTAGACAACCTGACTACAACCATCGTTGTAGTATCGCTGCTTAGGAAGTTGGTAGCGGATCGAGAAACGCGGTTGATGTTTACCGGCATCGCAGTGATTGCCGCAAACGCTGGAGGTGCCTGGACCGTTATTGGAGATGTTACGACAACGATGCTATGGGTTAAGAACAAAATCAATTCCATCGACGTGATGCGTGATTTATTCCTGGCCAGCGCGGTGTGTTTACTCATTCCGCTTCTCATCGCTTCGCGTTGGATGAAGGGAGAGTTGCCACCTATTTCGCTCGAAACGGACGAAAATGACGACAAAACGATCCAGCCATGGCATCGAGCTTTGTTTCTGGTTTTGGGCTTAGCGGGCCTAATGATGGTCCCGATTTTCAAAGCTTACACGCATCTACCTCCTTTCATGGGCATGGTCTTCAGTCTTGGCGTACTTTGGGTCGTCTCCGAGTTGGTCAGCCATACGATGGATGACAAGACGCGCAGCTCGACAGGTGTTATGTCGGCGCTTCGGCGAGTGGACATGTCGAGCATACTATTCTTCCTTGGAATCTTGCTCGCGGTGGGGGCACTTGGGAGCGTCGAGATTCTAAAGAACATTGCCATGTATCTGCAGAACACGATTGGGAATTCCTCAATCATTGCGATCATCATCGGGTTAGTCTCTGCCGTGGTCGATAATGTTCCGCTGGTTGCAGCGGGAATTGAGATGTACGGCGACACACCACCGAACGATTCGTTTTGGATGCTATTGGCATATTGTGCCGGAACGGGTGGCAGCTGTTTGATCATCGGATCGGCGGCAGGGGTCGCGGCCATGGGTCTCGAAAAAATCGACTTCATGTGGTACGCGAGACGGATTGCTCCGTTGGCATTGGCAGGCTATTTGGGTGGTGTCGCAATTTATTTTGTTCAAAAGATGATCCTCGGTTAACGGTCGATTTTCATGACAAGTCCAGCGCTTGAAGCAACAGAGATTCGCAAGGTGTACCCGACGTTCTCGGAAGAGATCGTGGTGCTGGAGAGCGTTTCTTTTTCGATGAACGCGGGTGAAAACCTAGCCATCGTTGGGCCGAGTGGATCTGGTAAGTCGACTCTGCTGCAAATTCTTGGTACGCTGGATGCCCCGACGAGCGGAACCGTTCGCATTGGTGGCCAAGATCCCTATCAGCTCAATGAGAACCAACAAGCGAGATTCCGAAACGAGCGAATCGGTTTCATTTTCCAGGACCATCATTTGCTGCCACAGTGGAACGTTTTGGAGAACACATTGCTACCAGCATTGGCAACGGGCAAACCCACTCAGGCGATCCGCGAACGAGCGATTGCCTTGCTCGAACGGGTGGGGCTCAAGGATCGAATGTCCCATTTGCCGAGCCAGCTTTCAGGTGGTGAAAGAGAACGGGTCGCAGTCGCGCGAGCGCTTGTGCTCAAGCCGATGATTGTCCTAGCAGACGAGCCGACCGGCAACCTCGATCAGCAGTCGGCTGAGAACGTGGCACGACTATTGTTGGAGGTTCCGAAGGAAGAGAACACGGTGCTCATTGTGGTAACTCACTCGATGTCACTTGCTGGTCAAATGCAAAAGCGTTTTGAGCTAAAGAACCGACAACTGACGCAAGTAAGTTAAGGGCAAGGCGAAATCATGCTCCACGATTCCTTTGAAAAGTGGGACGGATATTTGGTTTCGCAACTCACCTGGCTTCTTCTTCTGGTTCCGTTGACCCTGGTTGCGATTTCGATTCCGAAGAAGCCGGGACGCGATTTCGATTTCCATTATTCGGCAAGTGCAAATGAGTTTTCATGGCGCACAACGCGATGTGACTCGATCCGACTGGACCCGAATACGGGGCGGCAAACACAATCAGCCACTCTGTATGCGCGTGGGCAACTCAACCAACGCGGCGAACGGGTCGTATTGAGTCATCGCCCCAATGAGCACCAGATTGTTCAGTTCTACGCGGCAACTGAAGAGCGATTGCTGCGTGAGCAACCTTTGGATCATGTGTTTGCCAATGCTACCCTTCGGTTGATTGATGGACGATATGTTTTGGCGGAGAGTACTGCCCATTTAAGTGCCATCGATCTCAATGACATCGATCCCCAACCATTTAGTCTGATCATTGCCCCCACATCAAATGGACTTGGTGTATCCACCATTCCTTTCCTTCGTGAAAACACCACAGCAGGCAGTAAATCGATTCAGTTGTTCTCGATCGACGATCACGCGATTGTGCTGCTCAAGGAATGGCGCATGTCCACAACCTACCCAGATGCCTTCTCGCAATCTGGACATAGCGTTTTTTCAGTAAATACCAACAGCAAATTGGTTGAACGACGCGGTATCATCGATGGGGAGTTGATCGCTTCATTTTCGCTGCCAGCGGTGCCTCGAGGTTTTAAAACTCCCGTTCCCCATTGGTATTGCATGGGGCAAATTGTGATGATGTATTCGACTGGGCTGGACAAGAGTTATGCCTACGATTTTGTGAGCCGAAAGAAGCTCTTTTCGCCAAACGATTCGCCCGTGGTTGCATTGAATCGATGGCCCAAAGGGGATCACGTCTATTTTCAGCATATTCAATTTCGAGAAAGAAACCTGTTGACGATCTATAATGCGAAAACGGGGCAGATACAGCGTGAGACGAAAATCCATGCACCACCTGACAGCGGTTTCGAACTATCGGACGGAAGATTGGCGCTTTTGTCGCGAAGGGAGGGAATCACGATCTCTGTACTCGATCCCAATTCAGGCATCATTCAGAGTTTCACGCCGATGCGTTGGGTCAGCTTCGCAATCCCGTTCTTGGTAACTGGAATAGTCCTTTGCGTTTTCGTCTTGGTAGTACGCTCGGGTCACAATGGCCGCATGGACTTAACAAGTGTTGTCTGTCTAATGGCAATGGCACTGGTTCTATTGGTGTCCCGCCTCAGCAACTATTCGGATCTTCGCATGCCATTGCACATCGATGAATTCCAAGTTTACTTTGCGTTCTGTGTGGGCATGGAAATCGCTTCTGCAAGTTGGCTTTTTCTTTCGATAACGCATTGGCTCTGGCGATTGCTGCCCTTTGTGTTTGCGAACTTCGCCATCGGTGCTGCAGCCGCATTCTATGCTGACTTGGAAACGCAAGCCGCTATCTTCGTGGCTCTGGTGCTTGGATTGTTGTTTGTTGCCATGACGATAATAGCGGGTCGTTTTTTTGGGTTCCGAATCGTATCTGAAACGGATATGTCCGCGCAGCGGACCCAGGTTCGATTGGCGTATGGCCTAAAGGACATGCTTTCATTAACAGTAGTTGTGGCCGCATTTTGCGTGGGAGGAAAAGCCATCTGGCAATTGGAGGAATATGGTTGGATCGATTGGAACTTATGTGAATGCGCGGTCTTTTTGGGTTTTTTCGGTCTTTTTGCGAGTGCGACGTGCCTATCGAAACGGAACTGGGTCTTTTGCGTCGGTTGTTCCCTGGGGTTTTTGGTCGTTTTCTATTGCGTACTCCTCGAGTGTGTAACGTTTTACAACGGAAGTGGTCCAATGCATTTGGTAACTGGATGGCTTTATCCGAATGAATTGAAATGGAATCTGAACAATGAAGCCGACGAACGTAGCATGGCAGGTCTGATGTCGCAGTCGATTCGCCTTCTCTTTGGGACGACTGCGAGTGTATTCTCGCTCGCCATCGTTCTGCGAAATCATGGCTGGCGGCTTCGACGACTACGCCGTGCAAGCTATTCGTTCGATGTCCCGGCTGGCGTTAATTAGATGCAGTGTTTGTTTGCAGTTCTAGCACGCCAAACCTGTTGCGCCGATATCGGGCCAAGCTCAAACGTCGCGGGAGCGGCGGCCAAGCCCGAACGTCGCGGCGCTGTGGTGGGAGCGTCGGGATGTGAGAGGCGAGTTCGCGGCGAAGTTGGGCCTTGAGCCCAATCTTTGCAACAGGTTGGGTGTGCCAATCGGCGATCCTGCGAAAGAGAACGCACGCTCGCCCGTTGGTTTTTCATTGGAGATTGCATCCCAAGATGTTTCGAGCCTCCAGAGAATAGTTGCAGAAATTTTGGCCAATCGGATCCGCTTTTTGAGTTGGCTGCTTTAGACTAAAACCGATTTCTGCTGGCACCGATCATTTGCGAGTTATTGTTGAGGGGAGTTCACCGTGAGGTTCAAGGTAGAAAGTATGACAAAGCGATTCGTAGGTAGTGGGTTAGGCTTCTTGGTAATGATTCTCGTCGTAGGATTCGGGACATCGACGACAGCGTGCATGGCCAGCGATGCTCTTCGCCCCAACATCATCGTGGTTCTGGCGGACGATCTTGGGTATTCCGATCTCGGATGCTACGGAGGTGAGATTTCTACGCCCAATATCGATGCATTGGCTGCAGGCGGAGTTCGGTTCTCGCAAATGTACAACTCAGCGCGGTGCTGTCCAACGCGTGCTTCGCTTATGACCGGTTTGTATCCGACCCAAGCTGGTATCGGAGACTTCACGTCACCCAAGCCGGATGAAAAAAA
>JANMNR010000434.1:0-1795 GCA_031368325.1 Pirellula sp. | reverse complement strand
GAAAGATCATCGTCGATACTTACGGCGGTTGGGGACGACACGGCGGCGGAGCGTTCAGCGGCAAGGATCCAACCAAGGTAGATCGATCTGCAGCTTACATGGCACGTCATATTGCCAAGAATATCGTCGCGGCCGGACTCGCCGACCGATGCGAGATCCAACTCGCATACGCGATTGGCGTCAGCAAGCCCGTCAGCGTGCGAGTCGACACGCAAGATTCAGGCAAAGTAAGTGACGAGCGAATCTGCGAAATCGTTCAAACTTTCTACGATTTGACCCCACGTGGGATCATCGAGTACTTGGATCTGCGACGCCCCATCTACGCCAAGACTTCAGCGGGTGGGCACTTCGGTCGCTCCGAGCCAGAATTCAAGTGGGAAAGCACTGCCGATGCAGCCAAGCTCGCTGCTGCTGTGCGAGGATAGGGACACTTTGCGGCATTAGCCGTACCCAAAACACGTGCCTCGGTGGTCCAAGCTTTTTTGGGCCACCGAGGTTTTTTCTTTTGGTAACTATGCAAAATCAAACCACAACAGCCGGAATCGTTGCTTTCATCAAGATCGCCATTCTTCTCGGGATCGTTGTTTGGTTGGTTCGAACTTTTCCTGAAAAGAATTGGAAGGCGTTGGTCCAGCAGGACAAGAACTGGTTTCTGCTTGGGCAAGCGTTCGTTGTAATCTTGATCGCGCACTTGTTTAGTTTCTGGCGATGGCAAATTCTGGTTCACTCGCTTGGAGTGCCGTTTACATTGCTGGAAGCGATCCGGCTTGGATTCTTGGGTACGCTTTTGAATATGGTCAGCGTCGGCTCGGTTGGCGGTGATGTGTTCAAAGCAATTGAAGCGGCTCGCAAAGCAGAAAAGAAACGTGCCGAGGTGGTTGCTTCGGTGTTGGTGGACCGGGCGCTCGGATTGTTGGGCCTCGTTATGGTTGCCGGCATCGGGCTATCATTCGCACCGACTCTGTCGCAAACCATGAAATGGATTTGGCTTGGAGCGGTTGCATTCAGTGCGATAGGCTTGGCCGTCTTGTTATTGATTGTTATCGTCGGCCATCGTGTGCCAGTCCTTTGGATGAATCGCATTCCAATTGTCGGACATACGCTCCATCGTGTGATCCACGCTTGCATGGTCTTTCAGGGACGCCCCAGGCTAGTTGTTGAACTGCTAGGTGCCAGTTTGTTGGTTCATTGCAGTTTTACGATTGCCTGTTCGCTCATTTCCAACTCGCTCTATGCGGAAACTCCAACGGTTGCCGAGCACTTTATGGCCATTCCGCCTGCGATGGCGGCAGCCACATTGCCATTAACGCCGGGTGGCGTAGGAGTTCAAGAAATGGCCATCGATAGCTTGTTCAAGGAACTGCCTGATCTACCTGCTGAGTTTTCCGGGTTGATCGTTGCCAGCGTGCTTCGAGGGCTACTGATTTGTGTGTCGTTGATTGGCGCTGTTTACTATTTCTTGGGAATTGGAAAGAGTCGATTGTAAAACGAATCTCCTAGTTGATTTCGTTTTCCGGGCGCTTGGTCAAATGGAGTTGCAAGTAGTTTGCTCGTTCGATGTTACGGTCAGTGACGCTGAGTTTGTGGCCGCAAAGTTTTTGCAAATGAGCCGGTTGCGTGTGAATGAACAACTTGTTGACGGTCGGGATCTTGACGTTATCGATTAGTCCTAGGTTTACTCCCATGCGGACTTTGCTCAGGTAGTGCATGGTTTCCTCGCTGCTGATCTTTTTGGCAGTGCACAGAATACCCAGAGCACGGCTGACGTTGTCGTGGAGATCCTGTCGGCTTTCGC
>JANMNR010000426.1:0-4827 GCA_031368325.1 Pirellula sp. | reverse complement strand
GCCAAGCTTGGCTGGCATTTTTGGTGAGTCGCCATGCGACTCCTGCCCTGTCTGAAAGCCTAGGCGGAATCTTTCGCCTGAGATTCGAATATTTGGAATGGTCACATCTAGCTTTCTTCCAAGAAGTTCGGTTGGTAGTTTGCCAGTGAATAGTGAGGCTTTATTCTCGGCGTCACCTTCCTGCGGAGTCGGCTCAAACGCAATCGCTTTTGAATCTATATCGCCATCTGCCTTCACAAAGCCTTTGAGCGTTTGACTCTCAACATCAATGACCCGAGTCTCATCTTGGCCAAGTGTGTACAAACGAATGATGCCTTCGGAGTCGACCACCGCCTCAACGTGATAGCTGTCGCGGCCTAGCGAGATCATGATTCCACCATGAGCGCCAGCTTTGTGGCCGTGTTCGTTTTCCAATTCAGCTTTCGCAGTAGCCCCTTGAGGCGAGCTGGCTGAAGCGGCGTCGCGTTGAGTCTTGCCTGCATGTGTTGCAGGATTGCAGCCGGAAGTGATAAAAAGTGCTATTCCCGACCCGGAAATTAGTGTCCAGTGGTGCAAAGTCCGTTTTGACATGATTAATCCTTCGTTTTGATGGTGCTATGAAGCGTAAAGCGGTTAGTCACTCTGGACAAGAGTGACTAACTGAAACTTTGCGGACGTGTGGATGCTAATTGCTTAAGTCTTTACAAGCCAAGCGCTTTCTCCATTTGCTTGCGGACGGTCGTGAGTCTTTCCAGACCACCCCCTCCGACTTCTGCCGTTGTCCAACCTGTGAACCCAATTTCCTTAAGGCCTTGTTGCACTTCACCCCATGGCAGATCGTCATACTCCGACGTGATGTCGACAAACTTGTTTTTTGCTCGGCTAAAGCCCTTGATATCCAGTTTAACCGCCCTGCGGCCAAACGCGTTGAGCCAAGCACGTGGTTGACCATACTTCCAATGGTTTCCGATGTCGTAATACATTCCAACCCACGCACTGTTGAAACTGTCGACAAATCGAATAAATCGATCAGGGGTCTGCTCGGGCGGGGCATCGTGATCGTAGTGCATTTGATTCCAGACGTTTTCAAAAAGAATAGATTGACCAAGCGACGCTGCCAATGGAATCAGTTTTTTGATTTCTTCGCGAGCTCGATTGTCGATTTCTTCGGCCGACCCATCGACGCCCCGACCGATGACGATCAAAACGGCGCTGCCACCGATGGCGTGTGAGACACGAATGCAGTGTTCAATATTTGAGACACCCTTGGCTCGGATCGCTTCATCGGGGCTGGTCAATCTGCTGTTCCAGTGATCGTGATTGATCGCATTATGGGCAAAGACGCCGGATTCCTGCACTGCGGATCTGGCTTGCTCAACGGTAAACGATCCCGCTTCGTCGAAATCCACGCCGTCGAAGCCTGCCTCTTTTGCGAGCTTCAAACGTTCAACTAGCGTGAGCTTTTTGCCTGCCTCTTCTCTTGTAATCATGCCTAGCTTGCACGAAAGCAGAATTCGCTTTCCTGCAGGCGGCGTCACGATCGCGGTTGGCGATTCGGCGGACGCCTGCGAGGGAGAGGCAGCGATGGTCGATACCGATGCGGCCGCAACCGCGCCGGTCGCTAAAAATGCTCGACGATTCGGAGATGATGCAGGGTGAGTCATTGGGGGGCTTTCTTAAACGGGAAAATTTAGGTTGGAGGTCATGGTGTGGCAGAATGCACTTGGATTGTAACAAGGGCAACAGGATTTGCGGGCTTACTCGGCGAGCGACGCACGCACCAATTGCTGGTCGTTTCTTGCAAATACGCTTTTCTCCGCAAAGGCCGGGTGGGACCAACACACGCCCCCGCGTTGGCCAAGTTGCTGCTTCGTGGGTTCGATCAATTTACAACGATCGATGATATTCAGGCCATCTTTGCTCGGTTTGGCAATTAGTAACTCGCCTCGTTCGTTGAACATCCAAACCCGATCCGCTTGTTGAACCATGTGAATGGTGGACCATCGAGCTTTCGGTACCGCTGTCAAATCCTCCCAGATGCGTTTGCCGGTTGCTGCGTCCAAGCAACGAAACTCGCCATAACTGTCTGCTCCGAAAACCAATCCGTCCCTCATTAGACAAGTTCCTATCATTGCATGGAGCGATTTCGTATGCTGCTCGTCCTGTCCTACTTCTTTCCAGATCACCTCCGAACCCAACTTCGCTTTTGGGACACGGACCATCAGCGATCCGTCATAAAAAGAGGAAACAAAAAGCTTTTCGCCATCCAGAACCGGATCGCCGACTCCGATGGGCATGTTCTTTGGAGGAAAAGGATGCCCCCACAAGACTTTGCCTGTCCTAGGGTCGAGCCCTGATAAACTGTCGCCGGTCCAGCAGACCAAGACTTGCTGGCCCGCTTGTTGGATCAAAATTGGAGATGAATATCCACCTCGGTCGGAGAGCGACCGCCAAACTTCTTTTCCGTCAGACTGCGAAAAAGCGACCATACATGCACCATCCGCGCCTGATACTTGCTGAATGACTAGCGTGTCATAGAGAAACGGTGAAGCCGCGATTCCCCAAATCGGCATATTGATCTTGTAGTCCGTTTGTAAGTCTCGCATCCAAATCACCTGACCTGTCACGGCGTCGAGGCAATGAAAATGCCCCATTGCACCGACCGCATACGCCTTGCCGTCGTGGACCGTCACACTCGCGCGCGGTCCAGCGGTATAGCTAATTCGGTAATCAGCCGAATACGTGTGGGTCCACTTAACCTGGCCCGTCTTCGAGTCGAAGCAGTGTATCCTTTCACTCGCGTTGCGTTCCGCTGGTTGCCGATCCATTACGTAAACGCAACCGTTGGCAACTGTCGGCCCAGAGTATCCCGGGCCAATCTCGACGGACCAGGCCAACGGCAATTGTCCATCAGGCAAGTCGTTTCGAATTCCGGTCTCTCTCCAGACGCCGTCTCTCGAACTGCCACGCCATTGGGGCCAGTCATCCCCGGAACAGTTTACGAAACTGAAGAAATGAATCAGGAAAACAACTAAAAACAGGTTCCAACGAATCGACTGCATTTGCAGGCCCTATACCAGTGGTTTTTACGTACGCGAGATTGCAGCGAACAATATACACCAAATGGTTTCGCCTATGCTTGCACCCATTCGGCCGAACAGATTATCTTGGAGCTGCGTACGCTTTTGCACGCGGACATCCCCTCCCACACTCCGTCTCAACCCCCGAGTCGCTAAACATGAGTTCATTTTCTCGCCGCCATTTCAATACGGGTGCTGCCGCACTCGGTGCATCACTAATTATCACCGGTACCAAGGCATCCGGCAACATCGTCGGAGCCAACAATCGCTTGCGCATCGCAATCGCTGGCCTAAACGGTCGAGGCAAGGCGCACATGAACGGTTGGTTGTCGCAAGAGAATGTCGAAATCGCTTATTTGATTGACCCAGATCAAAACGTTTTGGACAAAGCACTCAAGGAGCTAAGTTCAAAGACCAAAGGGGATTCAAAATGCAAGGGACTAAGCGATGTTCGAAAGGCGCTCGAGGACAAAACGCTGGACGCCATTTCGATCGCTTGCCCAAATCACTGGCATTCTCTTATGACTATCTGGGCCGCTCAAGCTGGCAAGCATGTTTACGTCGAGAAACCAATGAGCCACGATGTGTTCGAAGGCCGCATCGCAGTCGAAGCGCAGAAGAAATACGGCGTTGTTATTCAACATGGGACGCAACGTCGGAGCGACTCAAAAATCGCTGGCTTACATGAAGCCATCCAAGCGGGCAAGTTTGGCAAACTCAAAATCGCTTACGGCTACTGCTGCAAAGAAAGAAACACGATCGGTTCCAAGCCATTGACAACCCCGCCATCCAACCTGGATTGGGATCTTTGGAAAGGGCCAGCCGTCATCGAGCAATTCCATTCCAATTTCGTCCACTACAATTGGCATTGGTTTTGGAAGACAGGTAACGGCGACCTAAACAACCAAGGAACGCATCAATTGGATGTCGCGCGATGGGCTATCGACAAAGACCAAACGCATCCGATTCGCGCTATGGCGATCGGCGGTCGTTTTCAATGGCAGGATCAGGGAGAAACCCCAAACACCATGTTTGGGGTAGCTGAGTACCCCAACGGTCAGCAGGTGTTTTTCAATGTCCGAAACGTGGACTACAAAGGCTACAAAAAACAGGTGGAAAACGAGTACTACTTTGAAGATGGTGGCAAGATCACCGGCGAGAAAAACTACACCTATTTCGCCAAAGGAAGTACACAAGGCGAAGTGCTAAAACTACCCGAGGGTCATGTAACGCCTGGCGGAAATTGGGGAAGCTTTATTGCTGCATGCCGAGCCAAAGATCCGAGCATGGCGAACGGCAACGTACACGATGCGCATTTCGGCTGTGTTCTGGGGCATTTGATCAACAACTCGTATCGCCTAGGCACCTCCGCAGAATTCAGTTCCGAAGCGGGGCAGTTCGGCGAAAACCGAGATGCAATGGACCATTTCAGCCAACTGCATGAGATCATGAACAAAGGGGTCGGCGTCAAGAAGGGAGAGGCCAAATACACTGTCGGGCCTTGGCTGACATTCGATCCAAAGTTGGAACGACACATCGGCCAACATGCCGAAGCGGCGAACGCATTGCTAAAAGATCCCAACAACAAAGGCTACGAAATTCCGAGCTTGGCTTTGGTTTGATAGATTACAGCCGCTTCGATCCCTCCGGGATCGTCTGACGACGGGCCTTGCCAACCGGAGGTGGCGCTGCGCTTACCACCGGCTATTTTATATAACCGCTTCGCGGTATGGTCCGAAGAGCATCGACACGGATTGGACCCCTATGC
>JANMNR010000045.1:0-11927 GCA_031368325.1 Pirellula sp. | reverse complement strand
TTGATGATCCACTCGAAGGCTTTGATGCAAACCGTTATGTTCCATGCCTTCGAACCGATGACCTCGTCTTTCAATTGGCTCAGCCCAAAGTTCGCGATCGTTTACAAGCGGCTACCGGAAAATCGGTCGCTACACTCTCTGAGTTAAAGCAATCGCTCGATGTTCTGTTTTTGCGATTTAAAGAACGTGGAGCTCGAGCCTGTGCCATTTCGCTGCCACCATGGTTCAGCCCTAAAGCGTACGCAGACCAATGTCATGCCTCCCAGGTCGCCCTCGATGACTTGGTTCACTGCGGCGTAGAGGCATCGGAAGTCAACAAAAAAACGATTGCGGAATGGGTATTTTGGAAGATAGCAGAATTGGCCGAGGCGTATGCGCTGCCCTTCGATTTGATGATTGGCGTCAATCGACGCGTGTATCCGGATGGCGTGTTCCAAGGGCAGGATCTATATGACTCGCGAGTCTCATTGATCCAGTATGCCGAACTTTTTAACGCGTTCCCGAACCTGCCGTTTCCGATTTCTGTCCTGGCATCAGTGACCAATCAAGAACTAGTCGACTACGCATGGATTTTTCCAAACGTGTTGACGCACGGGCATTGGTGGTACAGCAATACCCCGAATTACATTCGCCACGATCTCCGAGGTCGCATCGAAGCCATTCCTAGGAACAAGCAGTTGGGCTACTACAGCGACGCATACAAGTTGGAGTTTATCCTACCGAAATTCCGAATGTACAAACGCATCCTAGCCGGCGTCCTAGCCGAAGACTATTGCAAAAACCAAGGCTGGACAGAAGAAAAAGCAATCGCCCTGGGCAAGCAGATCCTAAGAGGAAATGTAGAAAAAGTTTTCCGTTGCGAGATCTGAGATTTAAGATCTGAGATTTGAAATTCCAAACAGTCCCGTTAACTCCTTACTCCTTAAAAAGCTCCTATTGTGAAAAAAGTTGGACTAGTCGGCTGGCGTGGCATGGTCGGTTCCGTGCTCCTTCAACGCATGACCGCAGAAAACGATTTCGCTCATTTCGAGCCTGTCTTCTTTTCGACCTCCAACGCTGGCGGTGCCGGCCCAAAGATAGCCAATTTCGAAACGGGAAATCTGCACGCCGCTTCAGACATTGCAATGCTCGCCAAGATGGATGCCATTATCACTTGCCAAGGGGGCGACTATACCAGCGAAGTCTATCCCAAGCTGCGAGCAACAGGTTGGTCCGGCTACTGGATCGATGCCGCCTCAACCCTTCGAATGAAAGATGATGCGATCATCATCTTGGATCCGGTCAACGACCAGGTGATTCGCACCGGGATCGCTAATGGCATCAAGACGTTTGTCGGCGGTAATTGCACCGTGTCACTCATGCTCATGGCAATGCACGGTTTGTTTCAGCACAACCTAGTGCAGTGGATGACCAGCATGACCTATCAAGCGGCATCGGGAGCTGGAGCTCAAAACATGCGTGAGCTGCTTTCTCAAATGGGGGTCGCACATCACAGCGTCTCGGACCTTCTCGCCGATCCCGCTTCCGCCATCCTTGATATCGACCGCCAGGTGGCTGCCACTATCCGATCCGCAGAGTACCCGATCGACCAATTCGGTGCGCCACTCAACGGCAGTTTGATCCCGTGGATCGATAAGGACCTGGGTAATGGTCAAAGCAAAGAAGAATGGAAAGGGAGTGCGGAGACAAACAAGATTCTAGGAATCTCTCCCAATTCCATCCCGGTCGATGGGCTATGCATTCGCATCGGTGCGATGCGATGCCATAGCCAAGCGCTGACCATCAAACTCAAGTCTGACGTCCCCATGGACGAGATTGTCGACTTGCTTGGCAAAGCGAACCCATGGGCGAAAGTGGTACCGAACGAAAAGACTATGTCGTTACAACAACTCACACCAGCAGCGGTGACTGGCGGACTCATTTGCCCAGTAGGACGACTTCGAAAATTGGCGCTAGACCCAACGACGCCCGGCCAATTCCTAACCGCGTTCACAGTAGGCGACCAATTACTCTGGGGTGCTGCCGAACCGCTTCGAAGAATGCTTCGCATCATGTTGTAACCCTGCGTTAAAGAGTTGAAAGTTGCGTGCAGTGTCTTTGGGTTAACGCCTGGTTTCGCCGTAGTCCGCTACAGCTAGCTTCATGGCGACCTCATTCTGGTGATGTGATAATTGGTGGCTACTCACGGTCCCTTCTAGGGGAGTGGGGATGAGATTGAGGGGTTAACTACGTAGCAGCTCAATCAAATCCTTTGTAGACAACTTTGCAGCGGTATGTGTTCCATCGAGGATCCCGGCCACAAGATCCCGCTTGGTATCATGCAGTTTAAGGATCTCCTCCTCAATCGTGTCCTTTGCGACGATTCGATACACCATCACCGGCTTGTCCTGACCAATGCGATGCGCTCGGTCCGTCGCTTGGTCCTCAACCGCTGGGTTCCACCAAGGGTCCATGTGTATCACATAGTCGGCCGCGGTCAAATTCAATCCGGTCCCGCCCGCCTTAAGCGAAATGAGGAACGCGGTCGCGTCTCCATCCTGGAATTTGTCGACTTCCTGTTGTCTTGCTGCCGCCGGCGTCGCCCCGTCAAGATACTGATAGGTGACACCCTCAGCGTCCATCATTTCGCGAATAAGCGCGAGATGTTTTACAAACTGACTGAAGATCAAAACCCGATGCCCTTCTTCTTTAAGTTGCGTCAAGGTCTCTGAAAGCTGTGTCAGTTTTGCGGACCCCTCCGTCCAAGTTTCATGAACCATTTTTGGATGGCAAGCGATCTGACGCAGCCGTGTCAACAGAGCCAAAATTCGGAAACGCTGATCCTGAATATCATTCAACTTAGCAATAGCGTCCGCTTCTCCAATAGCCGACAAGCGAACCGTTTCATAAATTGCTCGCTCCTTAGGTGATAACTCAACGACCAAATTCATCTCGGTTCTGGGCGGTAAGTCCTTCAGTACCTCTCCCTTGGTTCGTCGTAAAATAAAAGGAGTCAATCGTGTGCGAAGCGCCATCCGTCGATCTTCGTCATTTTCCTTTTCAATAGGCGAGGCAAAGCGATTGCGAAATTGTTCCCACCCCCCTAGCACACCTGGCGATACGACTTGAAACAGACTCCACAATTCGCCCAAGTGATTCTCGACCGGAGTACCTGTAAGTGCTACTGTCCATTTGGAGGGTATCGTCGCAACGGCCATGGAGGTTTTGCTCCGGCTGTTCTTAATCGCTTGCGCTTCGTCCAATATCAACGTCCCCCATTTGACCTTGGAAAGTTTTTCGTTATCTCGCAGTGCCAATCCATAGCTGCAAACAACGATTTGATTCGGGCCGACATTCTCTAAAAAATCACCGCGGTCGGTTTCGCGGTACAGCGAAGCAGAAAGGTTTGGAGCAAACTTTTCCACTTCACGCATCCAGTTAAAACCCACCGAGGTTGGAGCGATGACCAGAGCAGGTCCCTCGTTGGCACGGTCAAGTATAACGGCCAGCGTTTGCAATGTCTTACCAAGCCCCATGTCGTCGGCAAGCACCCCTCCGACGCCCCACTCGGCTAGTCGTCGCAACCATTTGAAGCCCTCGATTTGATAGTCTCGTAAGGTTGCGTTGAGCCCCTCCGGCAACACCGGCTCAAGCTTCTCTGACCTCTCCAAACGTTGGAGGCATTCGTTCCAGGCCTTACTTGCATCGAATTGAAAGTGCTCTTGCACGGAACGCAGCGCATGCGTGGATGTCTTATCAAACCGTAATACCCCTCGCTCTTGATTGACAGAATCGTCGAGTTGACGCAGACTCTTGCGGAGCTTATCAGAGATGCGAGCCCACCCTGCATCACCGACGCGAACATAGTCCCCCTGCACGCTCGACACGCTCGACACGCTCGCCTCGCGAAGCCCCTGCATTAGCGTTGCTATATCCAGCGTCACTTCGCCAAACTTGCACTCGCCCGAGAGGTTGAACCAATCCCGTTTCTGTGAGACGCCGACTCGAACATTGTTGGCTGTCACCGTCCCAAGCACTCTGATCGGTTTTTCGGAAAGTTTATCCCAAAGAACTTCGATGTCGTCTCCTGTGGTTTGCAATACTTCGATCAAATGGAATGCTCTCGAAAAATCCTGCAGCGTCCCTTCATACTCGCGCGTCCCCAGCCCCAATCGACTGGCCAACTCATTCGCTAGCGCCTCTTCAGCAGCAACGTGTCTAACCAGCTGCCGTGGTTTACCTTTCGAATCATCGGCATGGACCATGATTCCTTGGCACGGCTTATGAAGTTTACCCAATGAATCTCGAACGCGAATGCCATAGTCCAGTGCACCGTCCTTCCGCGTACGCAAGATAACCGTTAGCGTAACACACTCAGGAAACAACTCACCACCGATCTCCTCTGGCAGTCGGATACTTAGGACTTTTTGAAGCTTCTTTGCCCGCTCAACGATTGCCTGCTCGTGCTTTTCCGAAATGGGTGGAAGCCTCAACAGATCGCGAATCATTTCCAATTGTGTCGACGAACTTGGAAAGACGGTCAGTTTTTTTGTGTCATCGCAGGCGGATATCAAATAGTCACCGGCCACCATAGCCACACGTTTGTCACCACTCGACTCCAGAAAAAAACGGTAACCATCCGACCGCTTTACGAGATGCAAGATACCACAGCCTGCAGAGACTGTTGCCGGTTCTCCATTCAGCTGAACGTTAGGTTCGCCTACAAGCTGATAGAGCGATTCACCGACGGGTAATGTCAAGTTCGTGTTGTAGTAGTCGGTGTTTCCCTGCACCAAGCCGCGAACGCGTTCGTCCGCAGGCGAGAGAAGCAAGTCCGCCTGATAGAGCGAACCGAGTCGGGTTCGCTTGCCCTTAGTAAAGCCACCACGTTTCTTCGCTGTTTGCAGCAGTGGAATGATCTGCATGCCATGAGGCGTTACATCGATATTCCAAGCGACGCGTGCCGGTTCACGTTCTACTGCTGGCGTCAATTCATCCAAACAGCCAGCATGAGGAAGATCAACCTGCGTGATTCGCTCAAGCATCGACAGGATCTGTAGACTATTGTCGAATGCAAAAATGGACATATCCTGCTTGCCCGACTCAAAACTACGGGCCTCTACGCGGACAGCCAAGTCGGAAGCGGAATCACTCAGCTCGTCCAAAATATGTAGGATAAACAAATAGCTATGCTCGCAAGCATAACGACCATTGGACGCCTGACAGCTGCATCCAGCGAGCGAACCTCTGGCTTCGCGGTGTGTAAAAAGATTGAAGGTCACCGATGGCAACCGGCAAGTTCCTACGACCATTCCGTTGACGTATACTTTGTCAATCGAGAACTTAGCACTCCCTCCCCGCGGCCGAATCGATCTGGGAAAAAAATTCAAAAGCCGTTCGAAGCTATCCTTCCATTCACTTGCACGAGTCTTTTTCGGCAAGGACGCGGCAGCGAATGCTCTTTTGAACAGGGAGATCACCGCGTCAGACTTGGCTTCGTCGGCCGGAGGTCTCAACGGCGGTCCAGCCACACTTGACGGAATCCTTTGCTCGGGAGAGCCCTTTGACGCATCTTTGTCGCGGCTTGCCATTTTCAGATGCCTTTCCCAAGCTCATCCCATGCTCGAACCTAACCAGTCCTTTGTCCCTGGAATCCTAGCATCTTTTCGCCTATTTGGCATTAGCCCGCCATCAATCGACGCCTCAAAATATGACCTGGGAAGGCGAAATCTCAGCCATGCTTGGGATTCATGATCAACCCCAAAATCTCCGCACGAGATGACAAATTGTCGCGAAAGACGCCCCTCATCGCACTGGTCACGCACATGCCACCCGACTTGCGAATACCCCGCATCGTCATGCAAGAATGACTAGCCTCGATCATTACGACGACTCCGCGAGCACAGAGTTCTTGCTCCATCATATTTGCAATGGTCTCAGTCATCCGTTCCTGAACCTGCGGTCGCCGGGCTACCTCGTCGACCACCCTCGCCATCTTACTCAGCCCCACCACTTTGCCATCGGGCAAGTATCCAACATGGGCTCTGCCATGGAAAGGTAGTAAATGGTGTTCGCACATGCTGTGAAACTCAATGTCTTTCAACAACACGATTTCGTCATAAGACTCCGAAAAAACACGTTTTAGGTGAATCCTTGGGTCTTTATGAAGCCCCGAAAACACCTCGGCATACATCCGAGCGACTCGGGCTGGCGTTTCCAATAGTCCTTCTCGGTCCGGGTCTTCGCCGACTGCGGAAAGTATTTCTCGAACGGCACGCTCGATTCGCTGGTGATCCACTGGAGTTTTGGTTCCGTTATTTCCATTTACATGAACTGAGCAAACCAATGGAGTATCACCCCGCTGAGTGGTGAAGTCGGTTCCAGAGGTCGTATTTTGATCCTTAATCATAATTGAAATGCGTGACTTTGGCACTTGGTAATTGGTTGTATCAATCGCAGCTTCGCCCGTATGCCCAGCCGCTTTCGCGATTAGTGTAGTTTCGTTGGCAAGGTGCCACACTGGAAACCCGTACCCTCGGCAAATTTTTCACAAGGTTACGCGGCTTTGCCTTTCAAAAATGAGTGGCGGTATCGCTCGAAAACATGCTCATCACCTTCAATACCAACTGCCCCGGAGAAAATGGCTTCTGAATAAACTCTACTTTTTCTCGTACGACGGGTTGAATGGTTTCGGGTTTGCTGATGTACCCGGACATCTTCAACACAGGAATTCCTGGCCTTAACCCACGCACTAACTCCGCTAGTTGCGATCCGTCCATGCCCCGCATCGCCACGTCTGTCAACAACAAATCAATTTTTTGCTCGAGATCTTGGGCTATTCGCAAGGCCCCGACGCCGTCCGAGGCGATCAACACAAAATAGCCCGCATCCGACAGGATGGTATTTGCAAGCTGCCTAACCGAATCGTCGTCTTCAACCAATAGGATGGATTGATTTCCGCCTTGAAATTCCATCCCTTCGGCTTTCACTGGTGTTCGCGGACTCGACGACAGCGTCTCATTGCGTTTTCGTAACTGCGGCAAGTACACCTTGAATATCGTTCCCTTGCCCTCCTCACTCCAAACTTCGATTTGGCCGCCCGAGCGCGCGACTACGCTATGTACGGTTGCTAGACCGATCCCTGTCCCTTTCCCCTCAGGCTTCGTGGTGAAAAATGGTTCGAAAATACGCGATTGAAGCTCTTTGCTCATCCCAGAACCGGTATCCGATACGGTCAGAAACGCGTAGCCGCCCGGCTCGATCGCAGGCCCGTTTCGAAATGTCACTGCCTTGAGTTCAACATTCGAAGTACGAATCGCAATCTTACCGCCACCATCCAGGGCGTCTCGCGCATTGATGACGAGATTCAAAAGGATTTGAGAGATTTGGCCCCGCTCGGCCCACACGCAATGCAAATCTGGATCCAGCGATACCTCCAATGCTACGCTGTCACCGATCAGCCGCTTGAGCATCGCGTTGTTCTCCATCACCATCACATTCAAATCGATAGATTCTGGACGAAGCATTTGACGTTGACTGAAAGCCAGCAACTGCCGCGTTAGATAAGCCGCATGTGCGCTCGCGGAGCAAATTTCCACCAACGGTTCATACCGCACGTCTTCGTGTGGTGTCTCCTTCAGCATTTGGCCTGCATACCCATCGATCACGGTGAGAATGTTATTGAAGTCGTGCGCGATCCCGCCAGCAAGCTGCCCAATTGCCTCCATTTTTTGCGACTGCCTCAAGGACTCCTCTGCAAATTTGCGTTCGGTAACATCAATCACAGCAACGAGACACTCTGATCCATTAGCGGAACCAATCGCCTCCAATCGCACAAATAGTGGCTTGCCATGTTCTAGCTCCAACTGCAGTTCACATACTTTTTTCTCGCCCGATGCAAAAACCGCAGCAAGGAAATCACTGCATGCTGCCCGGTCCGGTGTGGCTACAAACAATCCAAATCGTTTGTAAATCAAATTCGCGCGAGGCAAACCCACCATGGTCGCAAATGCCAAATTTGAAAGCAACACCTGACCGCGCACCGAGAGATTCACGTATCCAATCGGTGCAAAATCGAATAAATTGGTGTAACGATCGACGATGGCCTGTCGCTCAGCCTGAGCCGTGACCAATGCCTCGTTCTGCATTTCCAACTCAATCTGGTGGACTTGCAACTCATGCAGCAATGCTTTGTCGTCTGTTTCACGCTGCATGAACGAACTCTTCGTAAACACGCCAAGGAGCAATTCCGCCTCGCGTCGCAATGCTACGTGGGAGTCCTTAGAATCAAAGCTCCGTCCACTAGTCATTCTGATTTTTCTCGTTGAACTTGGAGATTTGCCTCCAGCCGCTTCACCACCGTCATGTCGGTGAAGGTGATAACGACTCCATTGATTCGATTGTCGAAGGTGCGATAGGGCATGAGCCGCGTCGCAAACCAACGACCACCCTTGGAAACAAGCGCCTTGTCGATTGGAATCAACGTCCGCAACACCTCCCTCGCGTCGTCAGCAAGCTCTGGGTACAGCAAGCTGATCGCCAAATCCGTAACAGGTCGCCCCACGTCGGTTGGGATCAGTTTGATGATTTCCGTTACCTGGTCAGTAAACCGTCGCACCTTGAGTGCGTCATCTAGAAAGACTGTCGCGATCTCCGTGCTGTTGAGCAGGTTCTTCATGTCGTTGCTCGTAGCCGAGAGCTCGTCCAGTTTGGCTTGTAATTCGGCATTAACCGTCTGAAGCTCTTCGTTTAGCGACTGCATCTCTTCTTTCGATGTGGTGAGCTCCTCGTTCGTTGATTGGAGCTCCTCGTTGGTTGACTGCAATTCCTCGTTCACGCTGGTAAGTTCTTCGCGCGTGGTCTGCATGTCTTCTCGTGCTATTTGAACCTCGTCCCGGGCTTGCTGCAAGCTAAACTCCAGTTCAGAAATCCTCACATGCGAGACTCCCTTTTTGGGTTTCGCTACCCCCGTTGCAGGCATTGCTGCAGGGTGATCGCTAAATACGATCACAGTCAAACCCTTGAGTACTCCATCGTCCCGAACCACCTGAACTGTGAGCCCCACCATCACCCGCTCCGCTTCATTGGCACAGACCGAGCACCGAACAACAACCGGCTCCTTCTGCCCACGAGCCCGTTGGACGGCTTTCGCTAGCTCGTAGCGCAAATTCTCACGGGCCATTACAAAGATGTTCCAGTTCGCTTTGCCCGCGGCCGCTTCGAGATACCGCCCCGTTCGGCCACTGATGTACAGAATATCCCCCTGATCGCTAACAATAACGGCAGCCGGTGCAAAGTACTTCAACAACCACTGCTCAGCCTGTGACTGGAGATTACCAACAACAACAATCGATTCGGATTGGACCGGACATGCCAAAGGGCTGGATACGTAGGCCGTGGGAAAGTCTACCGATCTCCTTCGAACCGACGATTCCTGGCGGTGAAACACGCGTGACTTACTATGCAATGGAACAAACAAGTCCGTGAACCCACCAACGCTCTCAGCACTCCCCAATATCAACACGCCACCTGGCTTCAAACTGTAATGAAACAATGGAATTAGCTTCGACTGCAATTCGGGCCTTAAGTAAATGAGCAAATTCCGGCAAGTCAAGATATCCAATTTGGTAAAGGGTGGATCCATGATGACGTTTTGTGCAGCAAAGATCACCATCTCGCGAATTTCCTTTTTGACGCGATAGCCGCTTCCTTCCTGCAAAAAAAATTGACTCAATCGCTTCTCGCTCAAGTCGTCAGCAATGCTACTGGGAAAGAACCCACGACGCGCCTTTTGGATCGCGTGCGCGTCGATGTCTGTTGCGAAGATCTGTACACTCAGGTTCTTGGGCGACTTAACGATTTCCATCGTTTCCTTTATCGCTATCGCGAGAGAATATGCCTCCTCCCCCGTTGAACAACCAGCTACCCAACCTCGCAGAGCGCGACCGGAGACTTGATTTGACAAGAGTTCTGGCAAGACGGTCTCTAATAGCGGATGCCAAAACTCCGGGTCGCGAAAAAAACGTGTGACCCCAATAAGCATTTCTTTGAACAGCAAATCGATCTCGATCGGGTTCTCTCGCAAAAATCGAACATACTGCGAAATATCGCCGAGCTTGTGAAGCCCCATTCTGCGTTCAATGCGCCGCAAGATGGTACTTCGTTTATAAAGTGAGAAGTCGTGCCCCGTATGGCTTCGAATCAACAAGACGGCTTTCTCGAATTGGCCACTCGTGTCCGATTCGTCCAGCTTGTCAGCCAGCGAGAACACCGGCAAATGCCGTAGGTATCCCAAAATCCTCCCAGGCAACTCTGCCGCTGGAGCGACAATGCTGGGCTGGACCAAACTCATGGCACTTCGGGGCATTCCATCAAACTTGGCCGATAATGGATCCTGAACCAAAGCCAGCCCACCGTGCTCCTTGATCGATTGCAATCCAAGCGTACCATCCGTTCCCATACCGGAAAGTATCACGCCAATGCTTCGCTCCTGCTGGTCGTCTGCCAAGGATCGGAAAAAGGAATCGATAGGAAGTCGCAAGCCACGAGGCGCTGCAGGCTCATGCAGATGGAGTACCCCATTCAGAACCGACATATCCGTGTTGGGCGGTATTACGTAAACACAGTTAACACTAAGCCGAGTCTGGTCGGTGACCTGCATGACCTTCAACTCTGTACTGCGTTGAAGCAGTTCAGGCAACATGCCGATTTGGGTCGGATCCAAGTGCTGAATAACCACATAAGCCAAACCACTATTGGCGGGAACCGCACCCAAGAATTGCCTGATCGCCTCCAATCCGCCAGCAGAGGCCCCAATTCCCACTATCGGAAAGCTCGCCCTTCCCTCTGAAGTCTCTGATGAGGGTGGGGGATCGAGCGATTCAATTTTGAACTCGTTTGGGGTTGGAAATGGCATAAACGCCTAGTCTTTTGGTAACAGGTGAACCGAGTTTACGTTCCAAATGTACCATAACTCCGGCTCGATTTGTCATTATCAGGCTTTATCCGATTGGACTCGCCGATTTCTACTGTTGCGCATTTCCGTCGTACAAGCCGAATCAGCTCGATCAAGTCCATGTGATTCGAGACAACAAAGCCAGCTGAAGATGGCCTACTTTCGACATCAGCAATTAAAGCAGCAATTAAAGCAATAGAAGCCCCCACGATCCCTTGATGAATGCCTTGCGCAAATTCCAAACCGCCCTAGTTCCCCTCTGGAAAGCCTCAACGGCTGTTTCGCCCATCCATGAATCGCTTAAGGCGATAATCTGCATCGTTCGGCCTGGACCCGGCAATGACTTTTCATTCCTGGACCGCATGGGCAGTGCCATCAATCAAAAAAGAAAAAGTGCTCCTTCACACTTTTAACCTAGCGTTGAAGTAGACCAATAAAAAGAACCTCAAGTCCGTCGGTGCCAACGTATGGCGATGGACTGAAAGTCCGTCGTCCTCAAAATGAAGTAGGCTAGGTTTAATCAAGCAATTCAAAGAACTTTGCCTAGTAACGAATCCGTATTCTCGAAACACGTCTGCAACGGTTAATTGTGGCGTCGCAATTAAACACTGCTGCAGCCGTAACTACTCAAATATCTTGGCGCTGGCTTCGTCGCTTGCGTTCTTCTCTTTCGCCAAATTTTCTAGCGTCGATGCGATGTCGACGTGCAGCCAGGTCGGAGCCGCGGCCGTGATAAACGTTGCTGCTAATTGAGTCGCTTGGACTACCCATAGGATCACACCCGTTCCCAATACGGTCGTTACCACAGTGCCCACGCTCAATGTTATCGGTGATTGATCGGAGCCGTCCTCTCGCCCCTTCTTGTCCTCACTCAACATCGAACTCGGCAACGCAAACTCCTCACGAGAACGCATCGCCTCCAAGTGATCTGATTCGAGACCTGATATCCACTCCCCGACAAAATACCTTGTTGTCCGCTGCGAAAGAGCAATTT
>JANMNR010000040.1:0-5588 GCA_031368325.1 Pirellula sp. | reverse complement strand
AGTTGCTCCGTCACAGCCGTCGGAGATTATCTGTTCGTCCATACCGCAAACGGTGTCGACGACGGTCACATCGCCATCCCCGAAGAAAAAGCCCCTAGTTTCATTTGCATGAACAAGAACACAGGAAACGTTCTTTGGACGGACAATTCTCCTCTTGGAAACATTCTCCACGGTCAATGGTCCTCTCCTGCTTATGGCACTTTTGCTGGCCAAGCCCAAGTCCTCTTTGGCGGCGGTGATGGTTGGCTATACAGCTTCGACCCCAAAGGGAACGGCACTCAATCCAAGCTACTTTGGAAGTTCGATTGCAATCCAAAGGACTCCAAATACAGCTTGAACGGCGCCACTCGCAACCACATCATTGGAACTCCGGTTGTCTATGACGGCCTCGTTTACGTTGCTGTCGGCGAAGACCCAGAGCACGGCGAGGGGCAAGGACACCTGTGGTGCATCGACCCGACCAAGCGCGGCGATACCAGCCCAACTCAGGTCTTTAACACCAAGGATATGTCGAAACCCATCCAACCCAAACGCAAGCAAGCTTTGGTCGCGGCCGAGGGAGATGTCGAACGGGACAATCCTAATTCTGCTGCGGTCTGGCACTACA
Source organism: Pirellula sp. (assembly GCA_031368325.1). Lineage (GTDB taxonomy): Bacteria > Planctomycetota > Planctomycetia > Pirellulales > Pirellulaceae > JBKCUI01. Next base: position 4,981 of record JANMNR010000040.1, on the reverse strand, counting down.
TTGGGAACGATCCAAAGGAATTCGAAACACAGATGCACCGAACCTGCGGTACGGTTGCCATCAAGAATAACCTACTCTACGTAGCTGACTTCTCAGGTGTGATTCATTGCTTGGATGCCAAGACAGGCGTTGCACACTGGACGCACGACATGCTCGCAGCGTCCTGGGCCTCACCGTTGATTGCTGACGGAAAAGTTTATATCGGCGATGAAGATGGCGATATCACGATCTTTAAGCTAGAGCTCGCAGATAAAATCAATATCTTGGCTGAAATCAATCTCGGCTCGGCGCTTTACACCACTCCCATAGCCGCCAACGATTCGATTTACATTGCTAACCGAAACCGCATTTTTGCAATCGAAGAAGGAAAGCAAAGCGAACCGGTAAAGTAAACGCGGACCGGACTGGAGTGTCGGTTGCGTGATCCAGCTCACGTGTCGCCATACCTCAGATCGACAGCGAATAAAAAGAGACAGCAAATGGGTAAGGTTTAATTCCATTCGCTGTCTCTATTCATTTGCTGCCGATTAATGGCCCATTTTCTTCAACCGTTTGCCGCTACAACCGTCAAGTTAGCTGGTTTTCGTATCCGCTTGTTTTGCTGCGGATTATGATGGTTTTCGGTTCGAGCTTCTCGATACCCTTTCTGTATCGCCATGTTTCATTTCTCAACATCATGCAAATCAATAAAGCACTCATCACGGCTGCTGGTCCTGGCCAGTCAGCATTGCCCCTGCAACGGTTAGTCGATCGCGACGGTGTCGAGAAAACCGCGTTGGAAATGATCCTCGGCCAAGTCGCGAAATCAGGAATCGAATCCGTTGCAATCGTGATTAGTCCAGGAAACGAAGAAGCGTACCGGCGAGCCGCCGGCAGTTTTGTCGAACGCCTTACCTTTGTCACGCAGCCCGAACCCACTGGCTATGGCCAAGCTATCTTGTGCGCAAAATCGTTCTTAGAAGATGCTCCCTTCCTGCATCTTGTTGGCGACCATCTCTACCTAAGCTCGCAAGAAAAAGGATGCGTAAAGCAAGTGATTGAAGTTGCAACCACGGAAGAATGCTCGGTCTCAGGTGTTCAAGCTACAAGAGAGACGATGCTTCCCTTTTTTGGGGCGATCGCTGGCGTGAGATTACCACAAACCGAACGACTTTACGAAATCAAGCGGGTGATTGAGAAACCAACGCCAACCTTGGCCGAGCAGGAACTTACAATCGCGGGCTTTCGAAGCGGAATGTATCTTTGCTTTTTTGGGATGCATGTATTGACCCCGGCCGTACTTGAAATCCTCGAACGTATCGTCGTTAACGAATGCCGCCCAGTTTCGCTCGCCGAAGCACTTAACGAACTCGCCAATCGAGAAAGATACTTAGCATGTGAAATCCAGGGCCAACGCTACAACATTGGAGTGAAGTATGGCTTACTGAATACACAGCTTGCACTCGCCCTCTCCGGAGTGGATCGCGAGCGAGTGTTGAGCGACATGGTCGAGTTACTTGCATCACAAAAGTCATCGTAAACCAGTCATGAGCACTCCACTATCAACAGAGAACAGCTGGATCACCACGATCCTCTCCTTGGATGACAACGTTCGGCATCGGACTCTGGAGTCCCTGTGCTTGGGTCTCGACACCCAAGCCTTGCTGCAAGCCGTAGATGAACTCGATGCGTTTCGGCGCCATACCGGTAATCTGTACCATCGCGTCAGAGCTCATTTTTTCTTGTCTGCCATCTATCGCTATTATTTACCGAAATCATTCCCAGAGTCCCAGGCGGGGCTTCTGCCGTTCGAGGCCTATCAAAACATACTTGAAAGACGATTTCCCGAAGCCATCGATCAGCTTTTGGCCGTCCAGAGAGAACAAGGACCGACGCTCGTCATTGCTAGCGCACTCTCGCGAGCTTACCATCAACTTGGCATCCAGACTCTTGCTGATCAGGTACGACGGAGCGTCCGGACGGTCCGAGGCAATCAATGGATGTTTCGTATCGGCCATCCAAGCGAACATCCGCTTCGGCTCGACAAGACGCTTCGCCAACGCAGTGAATCTACCGGCGACTATCCCATTCTTTGCGAAAAAACCAGCGTAAGAATGGATTTTTCACATTCAGGCTGGAGCGACATTTTCTTTCTGGGCATGGACTATCCCGAGGGAGCACGTGTTCTCAATGCTTCGATCGACTTAGGAGTTTATGGTAGGGACTCAGTCCCACGGCCTCCCGTCGAAGCCTATTTGCGCGTTATCGACCGCCCGTTGTTCCGACTTGTCAGCACCGACTTGGGAGTCGAAGCGGAAATCACGGAAATCGATGACGTTTTTGATTTCGCCAAGGACTATCTCGGATTGCTTAAGTCAGCGTTGATCGCATCGGGTGTGGTACCGCCCGCGATGGAAGGTTGTCATCAAAGCATGGCACAACTGCTCAAAACACTGATCGGCCAAGAAGGGTTGGGGCTCGAGCTAGTGAGTAAGGTAAACGACATTCCTAAAGGCTCCCGACTCGCCGTGTCGACCAACTTGCTTGGCAGCTTGATTGCAGTCTTGATGCGAGCGACAGGTCAAATTGCATCGCTCGAAGGTGGTCTTGAACTTGCAGACCAACGTTTGATTACCGCGCGTGCGATTCTTGGAGAGTGGTTAGGAGGGTCCGGCGGAGGATGGCAAGACTCAGGTGGAGTTTGGCCTGGAATCAAACGGATCGAAGGAATGATGGCCGGTGCCGACGATCCCGAATCCGGCGTCAGCCGTGGTCGTTTGTTGCCAAATCACACCATTTTGAGACACGATCGTATTTCCGCTCCGTCGCGAATGGCATTACAAAATAGTCTTGTCCTCATCTACGGCGGGATGGCGCAGAACGTTGGCCCCATTCTAGAAATGGTGACTGAAAAGTACTTGGTGCGATCCGAAAAGGAATGGGCTGCGCGTATCGACGCACAACGTATCTTCGAGCAAATTGTGGAGGCTCTGGAGCAAGGCGATATCCGCAGGGTCGCGCAGTTAACGACCGAGAATTTCACCGGTCCTCTCCAAACGATCATACCGTGGTGCACCAATCGCTTTACCGATTCCATGATCGAGCAGTGTCGTGATCGCTGGGGAGACCAGTTTTGGGGCTTCTTGATGCTGGGTGGCATGTCCGGAGGCGGAATGGGATTCTTCTTCGAACCGTCGGTCCAAGCCAAAGCGAGACAGTGGTTGCTAGAGGCGTTGGTCGCAACCAAGCGAGAAATGCAAACAAGACTTCCATTTGCAATGGACCCAGTGGTCTACGATTTTGCAATCAACGATCGTGGATCATGGTGCAATATGCTCAGCGGCGACGATGCGGCCATGCCTGACGGATACTATGCTATTGTCGCGCCGAAACTGATTCGAAAAGATATCCGCGAATTGAGCGAACAGTCTCAACGTGAACTGATGCGATTGAATCGTTCGTGCCGTGAAGGAGACGGTCGAGCAAGGTGGTTGCTAGACCGATTATTGCCACAGCCACAATCCGAAACGGATACGCGCTCGCAATTGCGAGATTTGTTAAAGACGCATGGCTTCGACCGCGAACAACATGAGCAGATACGAGCCGACTTGCTTTCGGGACGAATCGGACTTTCGGAGAATCGACTCCCTCCACAAAGTATCATTGAGGACGTATCGCCCGACGACATCATCGACTTACGTTGCCGGACGGTCGCAATAGTGGATCGCTCCCATGACGCTCGCCTCGGTCGTTCGGCGATCGAGAATGGCCAAGTTGCGGTGGTATCGTTGGCAGCTGGTGTTGGATCGCGATGGACCGGAGGTGCAGGTGTGGTTAAGGGACTGCATCCGTTTGCAAAGTTCGCAGGGAAGCATCGAAGCTTTATTGAGGTGCATTTGGCCAAAAGCCGACAGACTTCGGAAGCATACGGCTGCCATGTCCCGCACGTCTTCACGACGGGCTATATGACCCATGCTCCCATGGAAAAGCACTTGAATAATGTCGCAAACTACGGCTATTCGGGGCCGGTTTATCTTTCCAAGGGAATGTCCGTTGGACTGCGAACGATCCCCACGCTCCGCGATCTCAAGTTTTTCTGGGAAGAAATGCCGCATCAAGTATTGGATGAACAACAACAGAAAGTGCGAGAAAGCGGTCAAGCGGCGATTATGGGTTGGGCCAAGTCGATTGGCGAAGCGAGCGACTATACCGACAACCTCCCCCAACAGTGCATGCATCCAGTTGGTCACTGGTACGAGATCCCAAACATGCTGAGAAATGGATTGTTGCACCGCATGTTGAATGAACAGCCGTCGCTGAAGTACTTGCTGTTGCACAACATCGACACCTTAGGCGCCAACTTGAACCCATTGGTCTTGAGCAAGCACATAGAATCGGGTGCTTGCCTGAGTTTCGAAGTCGTTGGGCGGCGGATGGAGGATCGCGGTGGAGGATTGGCAGTTGTCGGTGGTAAACGTCGGTTGCTCGAGGGCTTAGCCATGCCCAACGAACGGGACGAATTTGGGCTGACATTCTATTCGTCCATGACAACATGGATCCACATCGATCAGCTTCTGGCCACGTTCCACTTGGATCGAATCCAGCTAGGCCACTCAGCGATCGTGGATCAAGCCGTAAGGGCGATGGCAATCAAGCTGCCTACCTACATTACCATCAAGGATGTCAAGAAGCGTTGGGGACTTGGCCAGGAAGATGTTTACCCGGTAACGCAATTCGAAAAGCTCTGGGGGGACATGAGTACGTTATCCGATGTTGCATGTGAGTACATCGCGGTAGAAACGATGCGAGGGCAACAGATGAAAGATCCTGCTCAACTAGACGGTTGGGTGAGAGACGGCTCGGCCGCGTACATCAATTCCTTATGCCGTTGGAGCTAAATGTTTTAGCCTGCAAGGCCCTCAATCAAACTGGGAACCGTTATCTCAACATTCGCCGAGCCAGCACGCCACCGACTCCCACCTCATACACCTCCACCATCTCT
>JANMNR010000317.1:0-1544 GCA_031368325.1 Pirellula sp. | reverse complement strand
CCTCCAACCCCGGACACGATGACGATCGAGGTCACTTTAGGATCTCGATCACCATCGTATTCCATCATTCGAAAGCGAACAGAACGAATCTTTGACGCAGCTTCTTGAACCTGAGCAAAGACGGAATTGCCGTTCAGAAGTCCGGAAACAAAAAGACCGCATACAAGTACGATAGCAGTAGCGACACTCACCGTCAGCCCACTACCGTACCAGCTTGCCAAACCAGTCAATGCTTTCTTAGGCTCTGCGTTGCAAATGTTATGGTCACTGGTGTTAGCAATGGTAGTCCTAGGATTCTCGCTTTGCTCCCACGGCATCATTGGGTCGCTCACCAGAACTGGTACGCTCTGATCCGCTATGGCTTGACACAGATGATCAAGCAGCTCTGGCTCGTTTTTTTGAGTTAAGTAGTTCATTATCTCTCTCCTGAATTGTGGTTGATAGGTTTTGGCGCGAGATCTCCGAGCCTTTCGCGTAGCTTGGCTCGCGCCCGATGAATCAAAACTCGGCAGTCTCCTTCGGTTGTGCGTAAAACCGCAGCGACTTCTGTGATGCTGCCATGTTCGACACAGTGCAACCAAAATGCTTCAGCTTGCTTAACAGGAAGCCTCGCAACTTCCAATCGCACTCGATCCAGTAACTCTTGGAATTCAGCCTGTTGGGAAGGGTTGGGTTCGCGAGAAGTCAGTTCTATTGTCTCGGATCGACCGTCAGAGCGACCTTCCGAACGGCGCTGAACTCGCAGAGAATCGAGTGCTCGACGGACAGCCAGCCAACGCAACAAGGCTGGCCAATTGTCGACTCGGGTATTCTGGAAATTCTGGTACAGTTCGATGAATACTTCTTGCATGCAATCGACGGCCGAATCGTAGCTTCTGAGGATTCGATAGGCAGTTGCATAGGTGAACTCCCCGTACTGCTTACGAATCGCGTCCCAATCATGCATTTGTGGTCAGCTCTCAGTCAAGAAAATCTATTCGACATCAGAATGACGATCTGAATCGCCTGTTCGTTACACAAATTATGCAAAGAAAAGCGATACAGTCCTAACGCACAGGAGGTGGCGAGTGGAAGATTGTCGAGACACGGACATCACTAATGGCAGGGATTCCAGGAGGGCTTCGAGTTTTGAGTCAGAGGTGCGTTTCCGACTGGACTCGTTCGCACAGCTAAGCCGAGGTAGAACGAAACACCAAAGCTTGAAAGACCGTTTAAGCGGAAAAATCCACTTTCTTTTGGACTTGCTTATGGTGCGGCTTGTTCCACTTTGCTTGGATCGAGCTCCGGCTCAGATTTCTCGATCTCCGCATAGAGCTCAAAGATATTCATCGCTCGCGCGAACTTGATTTTGGCAAGTTCAATACGTGTAAACTGTTCGTCTAGTTCCTGCTGGCGTAGAAGCCCTTGCGAGACTTGCTGTTTCGCCTGCACTGCATTCTTTTCAACACTCGACAAAATCGTTTCAGCTTCTTTGACGTCTAGTCGAAGCAATTCCAACTGCGTCTGATACTCCGACCAGATTCGCTTCCAATTGGCCAAGCTGC
>JANMNR010000026.1:0-16429 GCA_031368325.1 Pirellula sp. | reverse complement strand
CTCTGGGCGCTATGGATCTCCGGTAGCGTATGCTCGGGCTTTGGACTTGGCGACCTCAGCGGGATTCCAAGGAGGTGTTCCATGTCGCGTTTTCGATTTTGGCTATGGCAGTATTGGGCATTTGAAAATGCTCGCTCTGTCAGGGCATCAATGCGTGGGTGTGGATGTTGCACCGTTGCTCAAGGTCCTTTACGCGAATTCGAATGGACCGCTCGGTAGAGGATCCGTTGAAGTGTTGGACGGACGATTTCCCAAGCAGCAAGATCTCGTGGCAAAGATTGGAAAGAACTACGACTTGGTGATATCCAAAAATGTACTCAAACTTGGTTACATCCATCCCACCCGTGAAGTGCCAGACGCGCGAATGGTTATCGATTTGGGAGTTGATGATGCTGCGTTTCTGTCCAGCGTCTCCGATATGTTGACGCCAATGGGTCTGTTCGTCATTTATAATTTCTGCCCCGCAAAAGCTCTACCTGACAAACCGTACATCCCATGGGCCGAAGGGGAGTCGCCATTTTCTCGAGAAGCGTTCGAGAAGTCTGGATTTGAGGTTCTGCACTTTGACGTAAACGATGACCGGGAAGCCAGACGCTTGGCGCACGCTCTGAAATGGGATGATGAGGGCGGAATGGATCTCGAGAAAGATTTGTTTGCTTGGTATACCGTCGTTCGTAAGGGCTAGCCAAAGCTCCTATCGACAACCTTGCAAATGTCAAACTGCGAGTCGTTGGTCACTTAGACTGAGGGACCGCAAGCATTCGCTTGATGGTGTCGATGTTTCGAGCTGTATTGGTGGGTAGCTTAATCTTCTTGATATCGGGCTGAGTCCAGTACACGGAATCGGTCATCTTGCCATAGCAATGCCAGTAGACTTCTGTTTCCACAACCTGAATACGATCCGTTGTTGTCTGGTTTCGGGTCAAGACATCCACGGTGCTCAGTGACAACGGTTCGTGAAAGAAGAACACATGCACATTGACTTGTTCGTCCCTAGCTTGATCAGCGGCAAAGGGATTTGCGCTATAAATGGATTCCAGTTGCCGTTCAGTTCGCAGGAACGTTTCGACCTCAAAGCCAAGCGAGTCAAGCAAAAGTTGCTCAATCTGCACTCGCAATTTGGTCAGCGACTTCTGTGGAGTCTGTAGCCAAAGGTTTCCGCTTGCGATCAAGGTTGTAACGTTACTGAAACCCGCATCCACAAAGATGGACTGGAGCTTATCCATTTTGACACTTCGTTTACCAACGTTGATGGCACGAAGAAAGGCAACATATCGTGGCATGTGGAATGAATTTTGAAAATGAAAAGGGCAGTTGCTTAAGCCGACAATCGGCAACTCTATTTGGCTGGTCTATCGGCTCGCACCAGCTAACTTAGCTGTTCATTGTACAGAATGGCGCACTTTACCGACGCGTTTCGAGAGCGGCGGCGACATTCTCTGGCCGGGTGGGGCGACTTAGCCACTAAAAAGCACAAAGTTCACAAAATGTTTGATTCATAGTGAGCTTGTATCCCCCGAGGGTAACCTTCTGGATTCGCTGTTCCACACGCCTCCAGTGGTGGCGATCAGCAAGATGTGTCAAAATCTTACGAAGAGATTCAAGCAATTGGGCTGAGGAGTGGATTTCATAAGTGGAGAAATAGCAATGAGCGGTGTAAGAGTCTTGGTTGGAACAGCAAAGGGAGCGTTTATCCTCACTTCTGACGGCAAACGGGAGAAATGGGAAATCGAGGGGCCACTGTTTGCTGGTTGGACGATCTACCATATGAAGGGATCGCCAATCGATCCAAATCGAATCTATGCTTCGCAATGCAGTGACTGGTTTGGCCAGATCATTCAACGATCAGACGACGGTGGCAAAACCTGGCAGCAGCCAGGTGGCGAGGTTGTCCCGGATATGGGAGCCATGCCCACCGGTGTCAGCAACAAGTTCGTTTATGAGGGCAACGCAGGAACCCATTTGTGGTACGACGGCACTCCTCGTCCCTGGGAGTTTAAACGCGTTTGGCATCTTGAACCGTCACCGAACGATGCCGAAGTGGTTTATGCCGGAGTAGAGGACGCGGCCATATTTCGTTCAAAAGATGGTGCAACAACTTGGCAGGAACTGCCTGGACTTCGATTGCAACGCGGGTCCGAATGGCAACCTGGCGCCGGTGGATTGGGGTTGCATACGATTCTGCTCGACCCAAATAATCCTTTGCGAATCTATGTTGCCATCTCCGCTGCCGGCGCGTTCCGCACGGACGACGAAGGGACGACCTGGAAGCCCATTAATCGCGGTTTGAAATCAAAGTATATTCCTGATCCCGATGCAGAAATCGGTCACTGTGTGCATCGATTGGCATTGCATCCATCGCGACCTGACGTGGTCTTTATGCAGTTGCACTGGAACGTGATGCGAACCGACAACGCAGGGGACCTTTGGACGAACATCAGCGGAAACCTGCCAACGGACTTCGGGTTCCCAATCGAAGTGCACGCTCATGAGCCAGAGACGATCTATGTTGTGCCGATCAAGAGCGATTCAGAGCACTTTGTCCATGAAGGAAAACTGCGTGTGTTTCGCAGTCGCAATGGTGGCACCGAGTGGGAGCCGCTCACAAAAGGATTGCCCCAACGCGACTGCTATGTAAATGTCCTGCGGGATGCCATGGCAACAGACACTCTCGACAGTTGCGGGATCTATTTCGGCACAACTGGTGGCCAAGTCTACGTCTCTGCAGATTCAGGGGACCATTGGACCGCAATTGTACATGACTTGCCTCGCGTACTGTCGGTCGAGGTCCAAACGCTGCCATGAACAAGCATGCAATCCGGGTGAAATTACCTTACCATTTGCAAACCCTAGCCAAGGTGGGGCCGGAGATTGTGGTTGAGTGTGATGGGCCAGCCACACCGCAGTCCGTCCTGGACTCCATCGAATCGTCCTTCCCGATGTTGCGTGGTACCATTCGAGATCATGTAACCAAGAAACGCAGACCCCTTTTGCGATACTTTGCCTGCGAAAAGGATATCTCTCAAGAACCCCCAGATTCGCTACTGCCAGAGGCAGTGCTTTCACAAGCCGAGCCCTTTATCATCTGGGGTGCAGTGGCCGGCGGATAATGCTCTAACTGGATGCTGCTGTTATGCGGTACTGGATCATCTGCGAGTTCTTTCCTACCTTGTCGTACAATCCTTGAGCTACCAAATTATCGGATTGTGTGTGCCAATAGACTCGCGAGATACGCATCTCATTCGCAACCGCAACGACTGCTTCAATCAAAAGTCGCCCTGCCCCCCTGCTCCTTGCCGAAGGGTCAACAAACAGGTCTTCGAGGTAGCAGTATCCGTGCAGCGTCCACGTGCTTGGATGAATCAAGTAGGTGGTAAAACCAATCACTTTGCCCATTGCTGGATCTACCGCTACTAGACATTTGTGTCCCTCGTCGGTGAAAAAACGATTCCAGGTCTGATCGGTCACATCCGCCTGGATGGCCTGTCCATAAAATCAAGGTACTGACTCCAAAGCGAAAGCCATGCTGCCCTATCGCCTTTATCGATGCGTCGAGTTGTTATCATTGCGATGGCCCTCCGTCTGAATTTGGCATGCTGCTGTTCTTTTGCTGCGACCTTGGAATTCTGGCCAATCGCTGGTGTTTTTCGGATCGGGTGTGCATTCCCCATCGCAGCGATTCATCTTGCTCGTAGCGTTTCCCCAGCGTAAGTGCAGTGAGCGCCTTAGCAAGCTCGAACCCCAAATAAAATGCGTGCGATGCGTCTACGTTTCGGGACTGGGGCATGAGCATGAGTTCCTCCATCATAACGAACGGATCCGTTCCACGGATGTGAACGCCAGCGCTGATCAAATGAATTTGATTGTTGTCGATCAAGATTCGATAATTGTTGTCCCGAATGTTGGTTACGAGCGTTTCAATGGTCTCTGCCGAATAGCCGACTCGCGTTGGATCTCGCAGCATGACGAGCCTCTCTTCAAAATGCTTAGGCGGCACCCTGTGCCTAACCGCATAATTCACGAGTCGGCGAGCAAGATCGCATTCTTTGACACTCGATTGAGCCCAGGAGATTACCTGTGTGGTAAGTACGCTGCCGATTTGCTGCTCCTCGCAAAAACCGAGCAGTAGGGTATTCAGACCTGCAGAATCACAATCGGTCAACTCGGTTAAGTTGCCGACCCCCATCAACATCGACGCCTCAGGAAACATGGCTCGAGTTCTTAGGTAACGACCGAGAGACGCTGCAAAACCGCAACCAATCGGCTCCAAGATGGGATCAAGCCGAAACGGGATGCGGTTTTGGTCGAGAAACTCGACGGTTTCCAATAGGCTCGGCTCAAAGTCGAGTGTCTCGTCCGGTACGACCACAACCTCACAGCCCCAATCCAAGGCTGCATGGCGATTGGTTTTGTTGACGGACAACACCAAGGAGGCGCCGGCAGCGATTGCCGCGGAGGCTTCCCAAACATCAAACGTATCGATCGACAAAGCTATCCCTCGCTCGCGCAATGCTCTTACCGCGTCTGCGACGTTTGTCCATTGCATTCCAGGTTCGCAGCCCAAATCAATCCGGTCCGCACCATCGCTTATGAGCTGTGTCGCTTGTCGGATCAACTCATCAATGGTGAGCCGAGGTGCGTAGTTGATTTCCGCAATGATCTCGATTGAGAATTGACCGTAATCGTCCCCTTTGAATCGTTTTCGCCCAAACAAGATCGGCAAATCGCGTACATCCTTGGGACCACATTCGATCGGCTTGGTAACGACCGATCTAATGTGTTCGATACCTGTTTGGAGATAGCCAGGCAGGATTATACGAGTCGCTTGGTCCGGGATGCGAATGTGCTTGAGCAACCATTGCGGCGTCATAAGCGCTGCGACCGTGATAGGCAGCACATCGATGGAGTAATCAAATCCTTGTTTACTCGCAATCGATGCAACAATCTCGCGCAGCGCGGGCTCTGCCAGCTTCCCTGTAACGAAGTGAATTGACTCGCGTTGATTGCCCGAATGCATGAGTGACGTTTCTAGGATACGATGAAATAACTTTTGTTGAGTGAACTTGGTTTACCTCTTGACCGGCACACCACAGATACTAGAACATAAACATAACGAGAAGCCCAATGAGATCGTAGTCATGATGACGCGAATTCGTGGCCGGTGCTTCTCGTTTTTTTTTGCACCGACCGCACATCGACTATGATCGAAATTCTACTTGAGAGTCCCTGGTTCCTAGTAATCAACAAACCTTCGGGAGTACTCACGCAAGCGGTGCCTGGTATCGAGAGTGTTCAAACGCTGCTAGTAAAGCAACTGCAAACAAGAGATTTGGCGGCAGCAACGCCATTTATCGGCATTCCGCATCGCTTGGATAGACCAACATCAGGTGCGATGGTCGTGGCTCGGAATCAACGGTCTTTGCGTCGACTGAGCGACCAGTTTGCATCTCGAAAAGTGAACAAGATCTATCACGCGTTTGTTCCCAGAATGGATGCCCAAAATGAAGTCGAATGGCGAGACACAATGAGAAAGGTTTCGAATGAGGCGAAAGCGGAGCTGGTAGGGGAATTCGAGGAGGGAGCAAAAGAAGCGGTTTTGCGGTTCCGTGTCGTTAAGCAGATTGTGTTTGGCCAAAGCGAGGTTAGTTTGGTGGAGATTGAGTTGGAGACAGGTCGAATGCATCAGATTCGGCTGCAATTTGCGTCGCGTGGTCACCCGATTCTGGGCGATGTCCTTTATGGCAGTCAGCTCGATTGGTTGGGAATCACGCCGGGTGAGCGAGAATCGCCGATTGCGTTGCACGCACGCTCGATTGAGTTTCGGCATCCGCAGAATGCCGAGCTGGTTTCACAAATTGCGCCTTATCCGGTTGGATGGCCGGTGAGCTTAGAGTAATAAACCAAAGCAAGCTGTTTTGCCTCGCACGCGCCCGGTGGACAAGTTCTCGCTTTCGGAGCGGTCACGACGAGCACCCTGGAACTCTCGCCACTGCGTGGGTCAAAAACGGCTAGGCATTACCATGCATAGAACTTTCGCATTCCGGAGGCTTGGCTATTCGGTGGGATTTCGGCGAAGCCGTCAGAATTGATAAGCGAAGCGATGTCGCCTGAGCCTTGACTTGAAACCAGCTTCAAGCCTCCCTTGTCATTTAGGGACACCAATCGAAACCAAGTCAAGTCGATCGTCTTTGAATCATCCGAATCGATATGGAGGCATGGCACGGGCTCCGCGTTGGAAAAGCCAGCGACATGTCGAATCAAATCCATCGCGTAGCGTCTGAAAGTCACTGCAACACTGAGTGGATTGCCCGGCAATCCAAGAATCAACTGCCCTTGCGGACCGTAGGCCCCTAGCATTGGTCGACCAGGACGAATCGGAATGCGATGGAACACAACTTGCCCTCCAACAGCCCGAATCGAGTCTGGAACGTAGTCTGTGTCCCCCATCGAAACACCACCGGTTAGGAGCAGCACATCGCACTCAGAAAGCCGTTCTCGTATGGCTTGTATGGTTTCATCACGCTGATCCGGAATTGTCGAGCGTTCCGTTTTGAGCCAAGGGTAGCTTGCAAGGCTAGATTCAAGAAAGGGGCCATTAGAGTCTCGAATTTGCCATGGTTCGATGGGTTGCCCAAACTCGATCAGTTCGTCACCGGTGTTGACGATAGCAACGCGGACTTTTTTGAAGACCTCCAAGACGGGATCGGATTGAAATGTCATTGCACCCGCAAAGCGACAAGGAGACAGCGGTTTGCCTCGCTGGAGCACGGTATCGCCCGCTTTCGCATTTTCACCTCGCCGGCGAATATTTTGCCCGATAGATATCGATTCCTTGGGCACTTGAAAAACGACATGCGAAGTCGTTTCTGTGCAGTCCTCGCGTCGAATGACGCACTCTGCTTGTTGAGGAACAGGCCCGCCAGTAAAGACGCGAACTGCAGTGCTTGGAACAAGCTGCAGCGGCGCTGAACCAGCCGTGGCAGTACCGGTTACTTGTAGTGGGTGGCTTCCGATGTCAGACCAACGGACCGCATAGCCGTCCATCGCGGACACATCCGTGGATGGACTGTCCCGAAAAGCACGAATGTCCTGAGCGATGACTCGCCAGGTGCTTTTTGTCGTTGGTAAACGCTCAGCACCGACCACATGCAAGTGCGATTTGAGTTGATCCATCTTGGCCAAGATTGGATCCACCTGGGGAAGCGATTGCATAACGTAAGCTACTTTTGAAACAAATGTGTTGGCCTTTTTCTGCACTTGCTGACACTTGGCCAACAGAGAGCTCGAATGGATTGGCATCGCAACGAAGCCGATTGCTACAATCGTCCAGTCAAGGCGGAACGGATCGACATCGAACTCAAATCCTACATAACCCTTTGAAACTACTTAAACGTCGGAGCAGCTGCGTTTTCAGTCGCATCGACTCCTTCGCACGTTACCTCGGATTCCCTAGTGAGCTGCGACGCGGGCAATTGAGCTGTAGGAACATAGGGTAGCGGCAGTTGTTTGCCTACATAACTTTGAGCAAATGGCACGGGGGATTTTCGGAGCAGTGCGATCTGTCTGCGAATGTTTGAAAGATCTTCTTGAATGGTTTGCACAACGCTGGAAGATCCTGAAACTTTACTCGACTTGGGGTCAACCGCAGCAAGTTTGATCGCCAGTTCGGCTCGCTCAACTACGCTGGCGGTAAGTGCATCGGACATCTGATTTCTTGCTTCGGCGACAGCGAGCTGGGTAGCCAAGGCTGCGTTGCGGTTGGCCAGAGATTGAATCCTTTCCATGGACATTTGTCGCTCTTCCATGAGTTGGCTTGTCATTTCCAATCGAGTGGATAATTCAGTCTTCGCAACGAGCAAGTCAACGACAGTTGTAACGGGCACCGAAATGTTCACATTTCCGAGCCCACTGCTTCGAAGGATCGACGACGCTTCGGTTTGATCGATCTCGAGAGAGATTGACTCCGAATACGCGATTTCTCCGCCCGGAGGTGCCGGCGGCGCGAGTGGCAGAACTAGTATCGGTTCATCTTCTACATTGGCCTCCTCTATTGCTTTATCGGATTTGTCACATGGCGTACCAGCAACAGGCTCATCTTTAACGTCGTAACACTTGCTACCGGTGCAAATTCGATGTCCGCAAATGATCACGTCGCCAATGAACTCGCCAAGCTGGAGCCGCGAAATCTGTTCGGTAAATTTCATCGGCTTGGTGATTGGCTGTCGCATCCCTGGTACGGCTACATTGACGAAAGCGGCGTTGTTCGGATGAACGTTGAAGCGGCAATCTCCTATCTGGAAACTATTAGATTCCGGCTTGTCGGCTTTGATGGCCCTCGCAATGGAAAATCGCCCGGTTTGGCCCGCGTCGCTCTGTTCATTAACGAGGGCCGGGCCGGCGGGCTGAACGTTGGGAGTCATTCCGAAATGGATAGCCAATTCGGCGGAGAACTTTGGACTCTTAGACAACCACTCGCTAAGAAACGTGGGAAATCCAGCCTTGGGTTGTTCTAGCGTGAACTCCAAATTCTTTGAAACTATTTGTTCATCGCCTTTGCAAGCAGGACATTTACCTGCTTCGCATACTGCGCCATCACAGCAAACACCTTCAACTTGCGGCAAACCGAGGGCGGAGGCCGATTTGCATTCCTGGCCTTTGCAGGGAGTTTTGGTATCTGGTTCGTCGCCAAACACCGTTGCTGTGCCGAAACTGGTTGCAAGTGCCGCCAGGAGGGTTTTGATTTTTGACGCTGCGTCCATGCTCGCATCTCCGAAAAAGTCAGTTGACTCAGGGGTTATCGTCGGAATTGAAGTGCAATCCCGATCCAGAGCCAAACTTTAGCTGTTTCCCAAAAAAGATTAAAGATCGAAATCGAATCTCCAAGAGATCGTCAGACCAGCCTACAAACCAAAGGAATTTCAAGCTATCATCGAACCTGGACCAATTGTGTTTTTGAATCGTAACCTTGCAATCCAATTCCATATGTCATCTGTTCCATTGAACCGGACTTCCTCCGTAACTCCCTCGCCAGCAGCGAGGCCCGTTGCTGTCGTGGACATTGGCGCGACAAGCGTTCGAATGGCAATTGCGGAAATCGATGCGAGAGGAAATGTTCGGATCCTGGAGGAGGTCTCGCAAGCGGTTTCGCTTGGAAAGGACACTTTCACAATCCAACGCATACGTCGACAAAGCATCGAGGAATGCGCAGTCGTCCTGAAAAGCTATCGGCGACTTATGCAGGAGTTCGGGATTTCGCGTCCGGACCAAGTTCGCGTGGTTGCGACGAGCGCCGTTCGCGAAGCATCCAACCGTTTGGCTTTTATCGACCGCATGTACATTGCCACTGGCCTTGAGGTTGAATCGCTCGATGAAGCCGAAGTCAATCGAATTACCTACATGGGAATTCAACCTCTTTTGCAGGCAAACCCGGCGCTCGCCTCGGTCAAAACGATCGTCGTTGAAGTCGGCAGCGGCAGCACGGAAATATTGGTGGTGCGAGGTGGGAACGTCCTTTTCTCCAACACATACCGATTAGGTTCTTTGCGATTGCTTGAACAGGTCGACAAGCTGAATACGTCGCAAGCCAAACAGCGCACCATTATCGAAAGCCAGATCCATCGTTTGGTTCATCAGATTTACGAGCACGTGGATTCCGACAAGCAGATACAAATGGTTGCAATCGGTGGTGATGTTCGATTAGCTGCTGCAAACGTCCCCGGCGCTCAATTCACCAAGCAGATTTGCAGCGTTCCGGCGGATGGACTGATGGAGTTTGCCAAACTCGTAAGCGTCCTCAAGGAAGAAGAGTTGGTAGCACGCTTTGGATTAACCTATGCAGACGCGGATACCGTTTGGCCAGCGTTAATGAGCTACGTGCTTTTAGCTAAGGAGTTTCAGTGCCAACAGATTCATATTGCAGATACCAATTTACGAGACGGCTTGCTGAGCGATTTGGCTGTCCGCGACGCTTGGACGGCTGAGTTTCGAAATCAGATCATTCGGTCAGCGATCAACTTGGGACGCAAGATGGCCTTTGACGAAACTCACGCTCGGCACGTAGCGACGCTATCGAGAAAGCTTTTTGCGGATTTGGAAGAGGAACATCAGCTTGATCAACGCATGGAACTCGTTCTCTATCTCGCCGCGTTGCTGCATGAGATAGGATCCTTTATCAATGCAAGGAGCCACCACAAGCACGCCATGTACATCATTCGCAACAGCGAGTTGTTTGGCCTGTCGGTGCGAGATGTCCTTTTAGTAGCTCTCATCGTACGATACCATCGCCGTTCGTCGCCGCAGCCTGACCATGAGGGCTACGCCACCTTGGATCGAAACGATCGTGTAGCCGTTGCCAAACTAGCTGCGATCCTCAGGCTTGCCATCGCATTAGATGAATCGCGGTCGCAGCGTATTAGCAATATTCGATGCCGACGAGATGGAGACAGACTGACGATTTCAACGCACGGCATCGAAGACGTCTCGCTGGAGCAGTTGACCGTCCGACAATCTGGCGACTTGTTCGAAGAAGTCTTCGGCATGAGCGTCTTTTTGCGTAGCGAAGCTGGGTAATCTTAAGTTCTTCCGGAATTAACCACCGATCTTAGATAGGGTCGCCGCGTGAATCGATGCATCGTTTGGTGACTGCACATATCCTACGACGTGGAAGTCACTGGTTTTGAATTCTGCTGGCACATCCAGCGAAACCGGCTGCCCGCTCTCGTCAACGCTGAGTACTCGAAATTGTCGGACTACGTTGACATGCTTCAGAGTACGGCCACCATTCTCACCTGCCGGAACTTTCTCTTTAGCGGATTTCTGAACGAGAGCAATGTTCACTAGATTGCTGGGCTGAGCACCCGATGTTTTCCAACTGACTCGGACCGTGTTGCCACTGAAATCAGACTTCAAGTCCAAGCTTGTGGTCGGCTTAGTTCTTAAAGCCGATTGAATTGCAGGCGTAGATATAGCGTTTCGAACCCACAAATTCAATCGTGCCGTTGACCACCATTTGTGGCGTATAGACTTGGCTTGTGCCATGCACGCCTGAGTATAGTCTTTGTCGCTTGGTAGCCTCGGCTGAGCAATAAGGATCCTTCCATCCCAAATTGTTCCAGTAGTCGACGTGAGAAGAAAGGGTCAACACATTAAGTCCCTTGTTCTCGGCATCCTTGGTAATTGCAGCCAGATTCTCGTCCGCAGGCGGACAGCTGCTGCATCCCTCCGACGTAAACAACTTGACGACAGCAAAGCCTGTCTCGTCTTTTTCCGTTGCTTTGGTTTGGCCATATGCTGTTATGGTCATCATGAGCGCACTGAAAAGACTTGCTGCTATCAGTGCCTGAACTAAAAATCGCATCGCATTCACCGTTCAGTAGAAGAGAGATAACGAAGAGCCACTAAAAAAAAGCTAAAACGAGCTATCCGTCCACCGCTGTTTTTCCGAGGTTTGAGATTCAAATACATCGTCAGCCATCAATTTTGCTGGTACAGCACCAGCAAATACGCAAACCGCAAGGGAAAAACCAGCTATGACGTTACAAATCCACTTGGAATGCATGATCGCTCCAAAACTGATAATTTGTACAGGTGCACGCGGTCAAAACTCTCGACGGCATTCGTTACACAACTGTTGACGCACGGCGTGAGTTTATCTTACGCGCCATCCATTCTGGCTGCCGATGGCAGGCTTATTAGCCTGGGGGGGCAGAAACTGATGAGTTTCCGGGGGTGTGCCGTAGGGTCAAGCCGATCGGGACAGCAGATGGCTACTCCGACTCTTCCGCTTCGCTCGCTTCCTTTTCAAGTTCTTTATAACGCTCAAGGCACGTTTCTATTGCCACGCGTAGTCGTTCTTGAGTAATGGTTTGTTGACTGGCGTTCTCGAGCAGTGGTCGCAATCCGTCGTAGAGCAATTGAAATTGACTTCGAATCAATTCAGTCATAACACGCGGCACAGAGTGCTGAACTACGACGCGTGGATCCACTGGAGGTCTTGCGGCTTCTGACATGCGTTGACTCGTTGCCGCCAAGAGGGCATTTTGAATCGCATCTAGTCCATCGCGTAAACTCATGATCGAACCCAGCACTTGCGCCGTCGACTCCTCGCCCGATAGCCCCTTGAGCCTTGTCTTCTGGGCAAAGGTGGACTTGATCGAACTCCAACGTCGCTGTTCGTCTTCCGTTTGGATCCCAAGTAATTCCCGAAACTTGAGCATGTTCGATTCGCCATCCCGTGACAGTGTCTGCGAATCCTGTTGATAGCTAGATTGGATCAGCGTTTGCAGTTCCTCGTCGTTCATTACCGGCACCACCTTTTCTGCGATCCGGTTCATATTTCGGTAGCTCCCTTGCAGTTTGAACGGCGGTTCGGTCCGATAGTCGTCCGACTGCGAGGCACTCCGAATGTATTCCCGGTTCATGGTCAGAACGACATCCCGGACCGTGTTGAGTTTAGAGAGTACCGCCATCATTTCGTGTACGCTATCTGGCGACAGATTGCTTTCCAGCGAAAGCCCTTCCGTCGTTCCTCGCGTTGCTGCTGCAATGACCGCTCGCTGGTCTGCGTTGGAGCATCGCGATAACGGTTGCAAAACAGAATTGTTCGTCAAGCAGTTCTCGAGATACGACAATTCGAACGCTTCGCGGCTATCGCCGATTATCTCGCCCAAGTTATAGACATCCGCTCGATTGGCAAGCATGTCTGGAATTTGAAATCGTTCGCCGCTCTCATTGTATGGGTTTCCAGCCATGACGACCGCAAACTTGCGTCCTCTCAAATCATACGTCTTGGACTGGCCGTTCCAAACTCCCTCGATGCGCCGTGTTGCGTCGCACAGGGGGATGAACTTCTGCAGCAATTCGACATTGCAATGCTGGATATCATCCAAATACAACATCGTATTGTCACCCATCTCCAACGCCAAGTTGATGCGTTGTACCTCTTCTCGAGCCGCAGCATTGGTTGCTTCACTTGGATCTAGGGATGTTACGCCGTGACCGATAGCCGGTCCGTTGACTTTGACGAACACGAGACCGAGTCGGTTGGCCAAATACTCCAACAACGACGACTTGCCATAACCCGGCGGGCAAAAGAGCAGCAGTAATCCCATCCGATCCGTTCGCTTGTTCTCGCCCACGGCGCCCAACTGCTTGGCCATGTTGTCGCCAATACGGGGCAAGTAGACTTGATCGATGAGTTGATTTCGAACGAAGCTCGTGAGAACCGTGGCTTTAAACTCATGCGACCTAAGCCGTTTCCCCGCGAGCTCGATTTGCTTCTGTTTGGCCGCTTGCAAAGCCAACCAACTGGGCACTTGCTTCTTTGCATGTAATGAAAGTCGCCGTTGGAACTCATGATACTGAAACGGCATTGCACCGTTCGATATCCTTGGGTGGTCACCTGAAAGAGGCGAAATGCTGCTCGTAAGTTTGTGTGCCGCTTGTGTTCTCTGGAGCGCAATTGAACCCGTGGGTGCAAGTAGCAATTGCAAAACGACCTCCTCACGATAGCCCGATGCCGGATCATTTGCATCCTGCACCGACTCAGACTTAAAGTTGGCGATCAGTCCGTCGGAAATGCGCAGCGCGAACTGCCAAAGGTCGATGGGACGCTTGTCTTGTTTCGAAAGCGAAGAAGCGATGGAATTCCAAGCCGAATCGGGCATCGCCTTTCTCATCGCTTGAACAATCTCGACCGCTCGCGGATGGACCGCGGGAATGCGATCTGCCGATAGTTGCTGAATTTGGGCCAGCAGATATCGAGCCGCCTCGGAACGCGAAGCCCCCTTTAGCAAGCCTTGGTCGAATTGCTTGAGCAAGCTGGCGACGCGGGCAAGTCCCGCTTGATTTTGTTGATTGTTCGATAGCAGTGAATCCATCATTCCAAAATCGATGAGCCAAACTTCGGTTGATGCACGAATCTCACTTGGGACGAGACGGTCCCAAACGTACCACGCCAGACTTCGCAGTTTCGGAGCAAAAGCCAGTAGCCCTAAGGTGCTTTGGCATTGAAGAACGGTAGCCAGTATGTTCGCGGTATCCGAGTCGTGTACGCCGCGCGCATAGCCTTCTTGATATCGCGTTTGCATGGCTTCTCGAACCCAAACAACGCGTTGCATACCATCCATCGCCAGAAAAGTGTTTGCGTTCACTCCATCTGCGGCCGATTTTTGGCCTAGCTGATGTGCAAGGGAGTAAGCGAGGTACTCTCCGCGATAGACACTCGGCGATTCACTCGCAAGCGGTTGGTCCCAAATATCGCGAGCATCGTCGAGCGCCGGATCAACCAACGATTCAAAGAACTGCGTTCCCGTCAAATGCAAATTCAATTGTCCGTTGCGAACGACCGTCGTTAGTTCAATGGCGTGGTGGTTTACGCTGAAACTATGTTGCCCCAGCTTGATGGCTCGATTGCCGTCGGTAAGCAATTCGCGTCGATCGCGTTGCTGCCGAACCGCGTCGTCCGCGATCGTTTTGAGGCGTGACAGGACGTCTTCTCGTCGAACAGAATCGCCGAGTTCTCGCAACTGGTCGGCGATGCTCCGCACTTTTTCGACCATTAGGTCGGATGCGAAATAGGAGTTTAGCGTTGCCAATTCATCAATGCGTGCCGACTTGGAGGCAATTCCAGCAAGGATACGATCTGCGGCTGCGACGAGCGTGTTGGCCCGACGCGTGCGCCCCTCCACAAGCTGTTGTCGTTTGCTTTCGAAGGTATCACAAATAGATTGCCGTTTTTCGGTCAGTCTGATCAGTAGCGTTTCGGAGTCGGCGTAACGTCCCTCAAGTTCCTCGATTTGCATTAGCACCCGCGTCAAAGCTGTGTCGACTTTTTCGGGTTCGTTTGCGGTATCCAGCACTCCTGCCGTGGATTGATCGAGCAGTTTGGATTGCGATGCGAAGTCCGCCTCCATCTCGCTGGTTGTGAGGTCCCTTAATCGCATACGCAACGTGGAGCGACCTCGATTCAACTGCGACATACAGTCACCGATGCCATCGATAATGGTGGTGCGCTGAGCCAAGTCGTCGATCTTGAGTTGAGAAACTGTTTCGATCAGTAGCTCAAGCGAACCCCCGATCTTTTCGAACTCGCCATCCAGTTCCTTGCCGGTGGCCGAGGTGCTAATCGCAGGTATTTTGAGGGCAAGCTGCTCGGTTCTTGATACAAACGGCACAAGAGATTCTGACGACAGCAAGAACTGGACGCAGCGCACGCCCAATCGATCTGATGCTTGGACGAGTTGGGACTCGATCGACTCGACCGCGGACAAATCGATGTACCGAAGTTCTCGAAGCTGGGTAGCGGCCCCGCGCTGGGTTCGAATGGAAGCGAGTTTGTCGACGAAATCATCGATCCGTTCAAACCGAGCTCGGTCGATGGACTTGAGGAGCTCCTGCGTTTCACTGTTCGTTTTTGTTAACGATGCCAATGTTTCGTTTCGTGCACGGACGACTTTCTCGAATTCGTCAACAGCTGCCGCGGCGGCATCGCGGATTTTCAGGACTGGTTCCGAGAGTACAAATACCTCATCGCGATCCAACCAGAAGTACCCGTCGAGAATATCCGTTGCACGCTTTTCAAGGTCCGCGTAGAGGTCGCTGTACGATTCGTCTTTGTCGATAAGTGTTAACAGCTCTTGGCACTCCGCCATTCCTCGAACAAGATCTTGGTTTCCGATTTTGAAGAGCAGCGAATCGGACTGAACCTTGGGTCGAAAGTCCGGACCGGTAAACGGAGTTTGCCATACTTGCAGTGCATGGTGCTTTTGTGGTGTGTCTGTCGCCCGCATACTGATCATCAGGCCATCGTGCCGGAACGATTGTCCGTGGCAGATGAGAGGCGTGTCGACTTCTTGACTGATTAAGTTGTAGCGTAGCTGAAGGTACGTACCTGATTCGGCGTGGTAGAACAGGTACAAAAAATCTTCACCGTTGGGAGACTTGGTCAGTCGATCCATGGCGAGATCGGAAAGACCATGGTCGAATAGCTTGGCGATACCGGTTTGTAGAACGAAGCCATTCGGAAAGATGATTCCATGGTCGTTTGGTAGCAAACCGCATGCGGTTCCGATAGCGTCTAGTCGCGTGACTTCGGAGCGTTTGGTACTGTAGACCAAGTAGCGATGGTCTCGTTCCTGGTAAGGTCTGATTTTAAGAAGAATCAAATTGCCAATAATGGCATAAAAAGTTTCGGCATCATCCAGCGTTTGGTCGGGGCTATCGACCGGTTCGCGATAGATACCTAGGCCATCTTCGGTATTGTCCTCGACCTTGATGGTGAGGTCGCCATGCACACATTCAACGAAGAGCTTGTCTTCGATGGAGATATGGGGATGCACGCCGTGGCGGTGGCTTTCGCGAGTGGATCGATTCCATTGAAATGCATGTTGTGCAGGGACTCTCACCTCCGCCTCGCTACGATTATCGATGT
>JANMNR010000216.1:0-3327 GCA_031368325.1 Pirellula sp. | reverse complement strand
CGACGGAGTTGATCGCCTGGTCTCGGCTCTTTCCACATCGTCAACTATGGGCATTTGCAATGGGAAAGTTCCTCACCGATCCAATATGGTGGCTGTATCTTTTCTGGGTGCCCGACTTCCTTCAAAAGAATCACGGGCTAGATCTCAAGACGATGGGGCTACCGCTAGTTGTGATTTACTTGGTAGCCGACTTTGGCAGCATAGGTGGTGGTTGGTTTTCTTCGCACTTACTCAAAGGTGGCTGGACACTAAACAGCTCGCGAAAATTGGCGATGCTCATGTGTGCTTTGGCCGTGGTGCCGATCATGCTAGCTGCGCAAACTGCAAATCTTTGGATAGCTGTCTCGCTCGTGGCTCTGGCCGCAGCCGCGCATCAGGGCTGGTCAGCGAATCTTTTCACGCTTGCCTCAGACATGTTTCCCAAACAAGCGGTTGGTTCCGTTGTTGGGATCGGAGGAATGGCCGGGGCGATCGGCGGGATGTTTATTGCATTGATTGTTGGCGAGATTCTACAGCGAACTGGCAGCTACATTCCGATTTTCGTCATTGCAGGTTCGGCCTACCTAGTCGCGTTGTTGATCATCCACGTGCTCGCACCGCGACTGGAACCAGCTAGACTATAGAACGCCTCAAACAAATCACGCAGTTAACTAGCAAAGACTAGAAAAGGTCACCTGTAGAGTTGATACGAGTACAATAAAAAAGAGACAATTCACGAAAATTGAAACACATAACCATGAAAAAAACACTCCTCACCCTCTCAATACTCCTCACCTTCACCTCGATTCAAGCGGCTGAACGGCCCAACGTGCTTTTCATTGCGATCGACGATATGCGACCTGAACTAGGCTGCTATGGCAACAAGATCGTCAAGTCGCCGAACATCGATCGAATCGCTGCGCGTGGCGTTGTGTTCAACAAAGCTTACTGCCAACAAGCCGTATGCAGTCCATCGCGTACTGCGATCATGACTGGTCTGCGACCGGATAGGACAAAGGTTTGGGATTTGGTGACTCACTTTCGCGATGCCCAGCCGGATTGCATCACCCTACCGCAGCACTTCAAAGCCAACGGCTACTACTGCGCTGCGATCAACAAGATCTACCACAAGGGCTTTGAAGATGGTCGATCATGGAGCGAGCCGCATTGGTATACGGCAGGCAAAGCCGTCGATACCGATTTAGTCGACCACACAAAGCAGATCGTGACCAAACACAACGTCTCAGTCGAAGAATACATGTCGCCAAATGCAAAGACCGACAAAGACGCTAAAGCAGGACCAGCTTTCGAAGTTAGCCTCAAAAGCGAAACCGACTTGCCCGACGGTGCTGCGGCCGCCGAAGCTGTTAAGCGACTGGCTACTTTGAAAAAGAAAGGCCAACCATTCTTCCTGGCAGTCGGTTTTGCTAAACCGCACCTACCATTCGTTGCACCGAAGAAGTACTGGGACCTTTACGATCCGAACACAATTCCTGTTCCAACCATCGATCACTTGCCATCGGGCAGTCCATCGTTCGCCGGCCACAGCAACGGCGAATTGCACAACTACCCCGGCGTACCCAAGGAAGATCCGATACCGGCAGAATTTGCCAAGACGCTTCGGCATGGCTACTACGCTTGCATCAGCTACACCGACGCACAGATCGGTAAAGTGCTCGACGCCCTCGACAAAGAAGGCCTGGCTGATAATACCGTCATCGTTCTGTGGGGTGATCACGGTTGGCAACTCGGCGATCACGGATTGTGGCACAAGCACACAAACTTTGAAATCGCCGCCCGCGCTCCGCTTTTGATCAGCGTTCCAAAATCGCTTGGCAGCATGGGGTCTGGAAAGAAGTGCGACGCACCGGTTGAGTTCGTGGACGTTTACCCAACTCTGGCCGAAGTATGCGGCCTTCCGGCACCGGTGAAGCTTGATGGTAGCAGCTTGAAAAACTTTCTCGAAAATCCCTCCGCACAAGCGACCGACGTAGCGATTAGCCAATACCCGCGCCGCGATCCGGAAACAGGCACAGACCTGATGGGCTACAGCATTCGTGACAGCCGTTGGCGAGCCACTTTTTGGCGAGACCGAAACGGCCCGAAGATTCTCGCAACAGAATTGTACGACGAACAAAACGATCCAACGGAAACCATTAGCCTCGCCAACAAACCTGAGCACAAAGCACTTCTAGAATCGCTCGCAAAATACTTGCCGCCCGTTGGTTCTGCGGCGATCGATCAAAACGCACGAAAAAGCAAGAAGGCGAAAGCTGCCGACTTGAAAGCGGCTGAAAGCAAACTCAACGCGCCCGTCGAAGGCGAAGATCGCAACGTTCGATTCGACAAGATCGACAAGGAGAAAGTCGGCAAGCTCAGTCGCGAAGTCTACCTCGCCAGCCAATCAAACGCCGACGCTGCAACCGAGCGTTTCGAAAAATGGGACGCTAACAAAGACGGGTACTTATCGCGAGAAGAATTCGTCATGATGGGAAAGAAGTAGTTGCAGGAAAAACGGACGTGTTCTTGCTCCCCCTCCGTTACGGTACCCCCATGGATGAGGCGTTGGGGGATGATGAGTTCGTTTGGGACATAAACTTAAACAACCAGTATAAAAACCATGTTAGTCATTCGCTTTTCACTTTTCCTAGTAGCGTTTTCCACCTTTCAGTGTGCCGCCTTTGCTGTTGATCCTAAACCACCGAACGTCGTATTCATTCTCGCTGATGACCTCGGCATCGGCAACCTGAGTTGTTACGGCTCGGACAACTACCAAACGCCGAACCTCGATAAACTTGCAAGCACAGGTACTCGGTACACACGGGCCTTCACTGCGTCGCTTTGCGGTCCATCGCGAGCCATGATCATGTCGGGACGTTATGCTTTTCGAAACGGATCGACCAATCAAGACGCATGCATTCGAATGGATCCATCGGAAATCGTACTTCCCAAGATCTTCAAGTCCGTTGGTTACGCAACCTCAGCAATTGGCAAATGGGGGCAGCTTCCTGGAACACCTGGTGATCACGGCTTTGATGACTACTTACGATTCAATGGAAGCGGCGTTTATTGGAATAAACAGGAAGGCAAACCCGAGCCGTATTCCGTCAACGGCAAAGAAAAGAAACTCGTTGACAAGGAATACATGCCTGACGTAATGCACGATCAAGCGATCGGCTTCATTCGCAGAAATCAAAACCAACCATTCTTTCTTTATTATTCGTTATCCCACGTACACGGCGAAATTCAACCGACACCAGACAGCGCTCCGGACAGCAACGATCTGTTCAAAGACAATCTGCTGTACATGGATAAACTCGTGGGCAAACTTGTCGCGGAACTTGAATC
>JANMNR010000194.1:0-22336 GCA_031368325.1 Pirellula sp. | reverse complement strand
TATCCCGAGGTCGCGAGCGATGCGCAGGTTTTCAGGCGTTTCGTCGAGTTTGTCGAGTAACCTTATGACCTCCGCGACCAGCGAAGTTTTCTGAATTACCGCTAACGACTCGACGGCAGTTTTACGATCGGCAATTGAAATTCCTAACCTAGCCGCAATTGCAGCATGGACTGGAGCGTATTTGGGATCGCCACTGTTCCGTTCCACCAACAAGAGTTGTTCGTTGGTGAGCCGTTTCAGTTGATACTCTACAATCTTTGGGCTTTTGTCCAAGAAAATCTTGGGCGCTTCCACTTTGAAAGCACCATGGCCGCCGTGATTGTGCTGAGCGTTTAGAGAAGGACCTAAACACAATACCGCGCCAACGAGGCCCAGTGCCTGCTTCAAAATCCAACGCATCTTATGGCTGCCCCTCGAATAGCCGAATCGTTTCATCCAGGGTGTACTGCAACTCATCGTCAAGTTCGTAGTTCAAGACATCGAGGACCGCTTCTTGCATGTCGGTTGCTTTCAGGTAGCTGCAGGCCCGAACCGCTTCGATTCGCACGCGTGGATGCTTGTCATTGAGCTGCGTTTTCATTAGCGTATTTACCTCGGGAACTTGATCGCGCCAGTAGCACAGCACGCGAGTCGCCGCCGCTCTGGCTCTGGGCTCGGGACAGGTGAGCAACTCGCGTAGAAGAGATTCCTCAACAACATTGTGCGTTTGATAGAGCCATAGCCCCTCCAGTCGCAAGTGAATGGAGTTGGAGTCGAGGCCCGGTATCTTGGCCAGCCACGTCTTAACGCCGGCCACGACCTCGTCGGTGGGGCGAGCCGCTAGCTCCCGCCGTACGCGATAGCGGGTTCTATCCTCTGGTTCTTTCATCAACTCTAACAGCGAAGCGATCGATGCCTTATCGATTTTCGGTGCCTTCACCAATGGTCGATCTTTAGCCGCAACTCTCCAAATGCGTCCGTGCGAATGATCGCGATTGGGCTCGCGCAGGTTATGTTGCAGGTGACCGATCAGGGCATTGTGCCAATCGATAATATAGAGTGCTCCATCTGGACCAAACTGTAGATCGACGGGCCGAAAGTTACCATCTTCGCAATAGACTAGCGGAGTGACTTCCTTGCCTTCAAAACCTGAATCTTTGTCGGCCATCGTATGCTGCAAAACACTGCGGTCTCCGATAACATTGTTGATCAAGAAGTTCCCTTGATCCTTTTCAAAGAATTGACGGCTTGAAACGATCTCGCAACCCGACGACGGTCGAGTCCGCTTTTCGATAAAGTGTCGCGGTTCTTTTTCTATTTTTGAGCCAGGATTGACATGCCCCTTGGCTTGCGATCCACCTGGGTGCTTGTCCGGGTAGATAGACTTGCCGGAAATGGGAGTTGCCCAATAGTTGTAACCCGGAGAAGCGTCCGCGATGAAGTTCTGCCCCCATTTGTCAAAAACGTGGCCCCATGGATTGGCAAACGAGAGCGACGCATGCACCTCCATACGTTCGGTTCTTGGATCGTAACGCCATACGCCCGCTTCCTCGAGTCGCTGCAAACCGTAAGGGGACTCCACCTGCGAATATTTGAAAGTACCCTCATTGAAGTAAAGAGCTCCGTCTGGCCCCCATTCAAAAGCAGCCAATCCGTGATGAGAATCCGCCGTATCAAAACCAAAGAGCTTGCGTTCGCGAATATCCGCTTTATCATCGCCGTCCGTGTCCTTCAAAAACAGGATATCGGGCTGTTCGGCGACATAGGCACCACCATGTCCAAGCTCGAAGCCCGTTG
Source organism: Pirellula sp. (assembly GCA_031368325.1). Taxonomy (GTDB): domain Bacteria; phylum Planctomycetota; class Planctomycetia; order Pirellulales; family Pirellulaceae; genus JBKCUI01. The sequence continues at coordinate 20,560 of JANMNR010000194.1, read as the reverse complement.
GTTGATGTAGTCCATCTGCAAAAACTTTGCATCGATCAGTGCGACCGTCCCCGTTATCGTCCTCGAGGATCAAGATCTTGTCATCGAGTTTGGTCTTTGGTTTCCACTGTGGATAGCTGGGCATCGTCGAAACCCACATCCTTCCCTTCGAGTCAAAGTTCATGGCTACCGGCTTGGCCAGATCAGGAAACATCTCTTCCGAAGCGACCAACGTTATTTCGTATCCTGGAGCCATCTTGAATTTCGATTGCTGTTGTTCGGCGGTGAGGTAATCTAGCGAACCCAGTTTGCCAGCCTTACGATTTGGGTCTTTTTCATTGTTCCCGACATTCGACTTGGGTTCAATAAATGGAAGGGTGTTGGAATCGTCAATACTCTCAGGCACAGGTAACCCCTTTGCAATCTTAGAAATCCGAGCATCGCGATTGGCACACATCTGATCGAGGATTTCTCGCTCTCGCTCCATGACCTCGCGATTGCGATACGTCCCATCGGATCCTGCTTCGCCACGCTTACCGTAGATCGAGTATCCGTTAACCGCCCGATAACGATGCCACCAGTGAAAGTTCTTGTCGTCGATGGCAGCCAGTAGCCTTGGATTCTCATTCCTCTTTTTTGTATCTGTGCCGAACAATCGATCATTGAGGAGGGTCGCGAGCGCGGTATATCCATCTCGGTTCAAATGTGAGCCGTTACTGGTCAACCGTTTCTCTGTTTGTTCAAACAGCTTTAGCGTCGGTGCAAATAGATCGACAAAACCGACTTTGGCCTCGCTGCAGACTTCTCGCAAAGCGGCAGTATAGGCGGCCAAGTTGGTGTTGTGCTCATTTCCGTTTGGTAAGTTCTTGTCGCCAGTATTCTCAAATGCAATAGGCGACACAAAAGCCATACGAGGTTCGCCATTGCCAGAATAGTTTTGCTTCTTTGTGTGGGCGATCAAGTCGCGAATCTCTTGTTTGAACGCTTCCAATCCGCCCTTGCCTGCAAACGATTCGTTGAAACCAAAGAAGAACAAAATGACGGCGGCTTTAGAGTGAGCAAGATGCACATCCGGTTCGCCAAAGTTCATCGATCGAATTCGCGTCTTGGGTTCATCGCCTGGAAAGCACAGATTCCTAACGGATAGTTCGAGATCTGGAAAACGCTGGTAAAGGTCGCGTTCCCATTGGTTAAAATGCTGCAGTCTTTCTCCAAGCGCATTTCCGACCAAACAAATTTTGTCTCCTTTTTTTAGCTCCAGCTCTGCTGAAAAACAGGGGCAGCCGAGCAGCGTTATCGCGGGAACGAGGATGAGGCGTGTCAGCCAATGGGAAAACGGCAGGTAAATCATTTTGGAATGCAGCGTTGGAGGGGATTGATTGGAAAGGCATATTAGCATAAACAACATCCACAACTCGCGAAAGATTTCTGTCCAATCGCAGGACCAGAAACGCAACATGGCCAATCGTCGGATTGTTCAGGCCGGGCCCGTTGGCCTCAAGATGTAGGCTACACTCGCTGGAACGCCTGTTTTGGAATGATAGTCCCCTTACTTAACTGGTTGGAGCTACTGAATGATCACGGTTTTGTTGAAGGCCCCCATTGCGTTGCCTGTGCGTTTCGCCTGTTGTTTGATGATTATTCTGTTTGCCTCTTTTGGCGAGTCAGCAGAAAAGCCCAATGTACTGTTTTTGCTCGCCGACGACTTCACTTACGAAGCGATTTCTGCCTTTGGACATACTGATATCGAGACACCCAATCTCGATCGCTTGGTTAAGCGAGGCACGACGTTCACACACGCTTACAACATGGGGTCGTGGAGCGGTGCGGTGTGTGTTGCAAGTCGCAACATGCTGTTGACGGGCCGAAGTGTTTGGCGAGCGGAAAAGATTTCGCAGGCGACCGAAGCGGAAAGAAAAGCGGGGCGTCTTTGGCCACAACTGCTCAAGTCCGCTGGCTACGACACCTACATGACGGGCAAGTGGCACATTCAAGCAAATCCCGAACTTACCTTTGACGTTGCGCGGCACGTACGACCAGGCATGCCGGGAACAACAGAGCGTTCTTACAATCGCCCGAGGGAGGAAAGCGAAGATAATTGGTCCGCATCGGATCAAGGCCTGGGTGGTTTTTGGAGCGGGGGCAAGCACTGGTCCGAAGTGGGAGCAGATGATGCTATCGAGTTCATCGAAACAGCCAAAAACAAGTCGAACCCGTTCTTCATGTATGTTGCATTCAATGCGCCACATGACCCTCGCCAATCCCCTCGGGAATTCTTGGACAAGTACCCTGCTGATCGTATCCAATTGCCGAAGAGCTTCTTGAAGGAGTATCCGCATAAAGATGCAATAGGTTGCGGCGTCGATCTGCGAGACGAAAAACTTGCTCCATTTCCACGAACCGAGTATGCCATCAAGGTCCATCGCCGAGAGTACTATGCCCTCATTTCGCACCTCGATCAACAAATTGGTCGCATCCTCGATTCCCTGGACAAGTCAGGCAAAGCCGATAACACGTATATCTTCTTTACTGCGGACCACGGACTTGCCGTTGGCAACCATGGATTGGTTGGCAAACAAAACATGTACGATCATAGCATTCGAGTTCCATTCATTTGCATGGGGCCGACTGCGAAACCAAACCATAAAATCTCGGCACCCATATACCTACAAGACGTCATGGCGACGACGTTGGACTTGGCATCGATTCCCAAACCTTCGACCACGGAATTCCATAGCCTACTTCCGCTCCTTCGCGGCGAGTCCAACGCGTCTACTTACCCTTCCGTTTATGGTGCATACCTGCAATTGCAGCGATGTGTTGTTTCGGAGAACTGGAAACTCATTGTCTACCCCAAGGCAAAAGTTTCGCGACTCTATGACCTCAAGAGTGATCCGTTGGAACTGAAGGATTTAGCCAGCGACCCCTCGCTTTCCGAACGCAAAAACGAGCTGATGTCCAAATTGAAAGCGATCCAGGTTCAACTAGGTGATTCACTCAAATTGGATTGATTCTCGTCAGGAAGATGGCTGCCCGTTGTTCACCAACGCTTCGGTAATTGCATCTCATCGTCTACACTGTGCCGCGTCGGTAATCAACCAGACAGCTTGGGCTGTTCCGCTACTCTGGAAAAATGGACTTCCAACGATCGGTTTTTCGCAAGGCCTGAAGGTCCTCGTCTTTATTAGCGACCTCACGTGACTGTGTTTTTTCAAAGAAACCCACCTTCTCAAGCATCTCGATCTGCTCAAACGAGCGTTGAAGCTAACGTTCGCGTTCGCCCGCTTCGACATGTCTTGACGCTACGCTGAAAATGCAACCAACGTTGTAGCGGATGATTTGCTTGTAGGATGAACGAGCCAGCGACAGCATTTCATCCGTCTGCTTTTCGAAATCGGTCAAATCACCCTTCGCAACCCGTCGAGACAATTCGATCGATTCAAACTGCAACCCCAAACTGCGCAGCCAAGGCTGATCGGGATTGTCTTTGATCAATTCCTTGAGGAATTGGGTGGCAAATGCGTTGGTCTCTTGTGCTTTTTCAGACTGCCCCAACGCTGCCAATCCTTCGCTCCTTGTTTGATAACCTCGCAACAGTTGCACCTTGTAGGCGAACGACTTCGGATGGCTTCGAATGAGCGATTGCATTTGCTCGATGCCCTCATCAATGAGCTTCAACGCGTTGTCGGACGGTTTGCCGCTCAGTAAAGAACAACGGCCCAAATTTACATTCGATATCGCTTGAATGTGGTAGTAGTGTCCTGTTCTACGTTGCTGAGTTTGAAGCGTGTCTTTCAACTCATCTACAATCGTCTTGGACTCTTTGTAGCCCGCGCTTGCTTCGGCGATACTGCCCTCGGACATGTTGTAGGCTGACTGCACACACAAGGCAAATGCCAACGCCAATCGAGCATCTGAGGATGTGCGCGCTATGTCCACTAGCGTTCTCGCACTGTCCATCATCTCGGGAATCATTGCTTTTCCTTCGGCCTGTAGTGCTTCTGGGCCAGACAACGCGAAGTGAGCATAGAAGGCCATCGCATCGACCACGTTCATTAAATAAGTATGGCTATCTGGCTTCAACGCAAGGGCTTTCTTGGTCCATTCGATCGATTTCTCCATGTTCACAAGCGAGGTATCGTCACGTTTCATTATACTACCAACATCGAAAGCCGATGCGCTCCCGAGCAAGTTGAGCAAATCCGCCTTCTTGGAATAGTACTTGGCTTCTTTGGGTGAAGACTCGATCAACTGATCGCAAAGCGCGAGCCCCTTCTCGCAGGCTTGCTTGGCTCGATCCATTTCATTCAACATGAACAAAGCATGCGCAACATGATTGAGTGATTTCGCAGCTTCCCATCGCACCGCTTCGGAGTCCGCTTCATCGTCGATCAGCGAGTTGTAGAATTGGACGACACTTTCAATAATGACTTTTCGTTCGCCTTGAAGTTCAGCACTCATGGTCCATCGTTGGCTAGACGCTCGCTTCATGATGCTGTCGATGGCCTCAATGGCTCGGTCGAGACGCGTCTGAGCGATTTGTCGTTGCGAGTCAGCGTCCGTCTGAGCCCGGATGGCAATATCGCGCTGGTCCGAATGACCCGCTGGTGTACCGGCTTCAGCCGGCTTTTCTGGCTTCAGCTTGTTTTGTTACAATTAATTGAATTCGTCACCCTTTTCGGGAATTGCCTATGTGTTTTTCGGGGAGAGCTGCCGCCTGAAGGCGGGACACCAACGGCTGGTGTACCGCCTTTCGGCGGCTCGCTAAAATAACGAACATCATTGCCATTTTTACATAACCATTTCTACATAACCATTTCTCTCGGAGGCCATTGCGATGCCGGTCGATCCGAACACCATGTACCGCTGGCGGATGGAGACAAACGAGCAGCGGCTGGAAATTCTGGAAGAAAGAAAGAGACGAAAGAATCCTTTTCACTCACCACCTCATCAAGTTTCGGACGAAACATCTTTGTATTAGGTAACTGCAGCTTGCTTTGAACATCGATCGATCATCGGCTTTTCGGAAAGTCGAATCAGTCAATTCTCATCTGCTTTGTACGATGTAATGGCAGTGCGATGCAACCAAGTCTTTGCTTGGGTCGTGCTACCGAATCACTACCATTTTCTGGCCCAAGTAAATGAATTGAAGCCTCTCTTTTTGGAACTTGGAAAACTGCATGGACTCAAGTCGTTTGAGTGGAACTCAGAAGAATCCAAGCGAGGTCGCCAGGTATGGTGCAAAGCTGCCGAGACAGCAATGAAATCGGAAGGTCATTTTTTCGCAAGCCTCAACTGCGTACTGAACAACCCAGTGCATCATGGCTATTGCAAGAAATAGCCCGACTGGCCATACAGTAGTGCAAACGAGTATCTTGAGGATGCTGGTCGCGAAAAAGCTCTGCGCATTTGGCAAAGCTATCCACTATTCGACTACGGTCAATCATGGGACCCGCCTGAGTTGTAATCCGCCTGACGGCAGAATCGCAATCCGCCTGAAGGCGGTACACCAGCGGTTGGTGTCCCGCCTTCAGCCGGCCAAAGTTAGCTTTCGCTCGACGCGCTGAGAACTCCCGTTGTTCTCTACTTGGACTTCTTGCCTTTGCGGTTCTTTTCTTTCAGTGAATTTTGGGCTTGGTCTGGCAACTTGGCAATTTGTTCGGCGGTCAACATTTTGCCGATCTCAACTCGAACCTTTGCGAGCATCTCTTCGGTTTCCTTGAAGACCTTTGTTTGAGCTTCGTTAAGTCCCATCGCAGCCTCAATAGCGGCCTGTGATTCCTTGCCTTTCTTACCTTCTTCCCTTGCCGCCTTACCTGCGTCCAATCGCTTTTTCAGAATTTCGGCAGTGATCCCCCCTGCTTCTCTCTTCGCTGCGACTTCCTTGGCGACTTTTTGAAACATGTCTTGGATCTTCGTAGACTCTTCGGCCTTCAATTCTGCTTTTTCAAGCTGCTTCATGAACTGAGTGACCATCATCTTTGCTGGATCTTTTTTGTCTCCTTTGTCTTGAGCATTTAAGGAGACAGAGTTGGCGAGAAGTGCTCCGCCAACGAGCAGGGAAAGGATGGAATTCTTCATTGTGAACCCTTTGAGGGAAAGAGACGGGAAACAAAAATTGCAATCGTTGCACCGTGAAGTTTACGATGACCGACGTTTGAATTTACGCGAACAATTGTGGAATGATATTGCCGTCGCGGACCAGTGTAATCGGACGGCCCGTTTCGGTTTGAAACTCTTGCTTTGGATCAATACCGAGATTGTGATAGAACGATGCAGCCACGTCGCTAGGCGAAATGGAATCATTGGCCGGACCGGCAGCGGTGGCGTCGCTTTGTCCGATCACTTGCCCCCCGCGAATCTTTCCTCCCGCCATCAACATGAACATGCAACGGGGATAATGATCGCGCCCGCCAAGTGTTGCTCGCGTATTGATCTTTGGTGTACGACCAAACTCGCCAGTCACCATGACCGATGTGGAGGCCAAAAGCCCCTTTTGTTCAAGTCCATTTAGCAATGCGGACACACCACCATCGAACTTGGGTAACAGTTTTGTCTTTAGGTTATTGAAGATGTCGAGATGGTTGTCCCAACCGCCAACCTGCAGCGAAACAAATCGTACACCTGATTCGATGAGACGCACCGCCAACAAGCAGCTTTGTTCGAAGGGATCTGTTCCAAATTGAGCCGCAAACAATGGCGCTTCCTTGGAGATGTCGAAAGCGTATCGTGCCCGTTCACTTGTTAACATCGAGTACGCTTTGTCGCTAAAGCGATCTAAGCCTGTTAGCAACTGGTCGCGTCCCTCCAACGAGGCAAATGTCCTGTCCAAATCATGAAGAAGGTTTTGCCGACGATCTAGTTGCTCAACAGTAACACCTGCGCCTAGCGATATGCCTCGAACATTGAATGGCATCCCTGCCCTTGGCGCGGCTCCAGTGTTCATGGGTGCATATTGAATCCCTAAAAAACCCGCTCGTTGCCCACTGTTTGGAATGGCAACAAAGGGAGGAATGTCCGATTCGACAGGCCGTTCCTTGCACAGAACAGCACCGTACCCAGGATACTCCAGCGAAGCCAAGGGACGACTCCCGGTGTTCACGAACTCGCTACCAAGTTTATGGGCGGCGAGCGTATGCGAGACACCTCGCAAAATCACATACTTATCGAAGCTCTTGGCCATCTTGGGGAGCTGTTCCGAAATATGCACCCCTGATACGCAAGTTGGAATGGTCTTGAAATCACCTCGGATACCATCCGGCGCATCTGGCTTGGGGTCGAAGGTGTCCAAGTGCGAGGGACCCCCATTGAGGTCGATAAAAATGCCAGAGGTCGCGTGCCCCTCTTTCACTTGACCTGCCTCCGTCATTTTCAAGTAGCTAGCCAAAGTGAACGAGCTAGCGGAAAGCGCACCAACTCGAATGAAATCGCGGCGTTTGATTCCGTCGCAGTAGTTGTGGATGGACATTTTTGGGTTCCCTTGTTGGTTTGATCTTAATTGTTGCTCTTGGTATACAGGCTTGCAGTGCGTTTTTTCCAAACTTGGCAGGCCGGAAGCCACTCATAGTCTCAAAGACCTTAGTGGTTTAGGATAAACTCCTTCGAATTGATCAACGCCCACAGGACATCACTGATGCCGTTGGTTGGGTTCTCAGCAATCGCAATCGCGTTTTGCGACCGCTCTAGTTCTGTTGCGGTTGGCCTTCGCGATAGTGTTCTCAGATACACTTCGTCAACGATTTTGGCTGAATCGGTTTGACTGAGGCCGTTGTCCGCTTTTGGCAAAGCAAGTTCCGAGTAAACGGCCTCAACAGCTTTTGCATCGATGCGTGAATTCAACTTCGCGCTGACTTCTTTGAGTCGCTTCTCAGCGAGTGCTAGATCGGACTTGACCCGCTTAATCGCTTTTTCGTTGTCTTCCTTTGCCGACAGAACTTCAAGTTGTTTCCTAAACTTTCGAACGTCCTTATCTAGATCATCCACCGTGCGCATGTCTTTTTTCTCGTCCATTCTCGGAGGAGCAGTAGCATTCTTTCCTGGAGAGGGCAGGTTGTACTCTTTAGCAACTTGGACCAACCAACTATGCTCATCATTCATGGCTTTGAGAACATCTGCGTCGTTACGGATAAAGACTGTTTGCAACAGACTAGGGTCGCTGGACTTATCGCAATCACAATTGCTTTCTCGAATAGAGCGACCGAAGACCGTAAGTGCATAGCTGGACAGAGCACCTTTGCCTCCCTTGTTTTGAGCGCTCGCTCCGGCCATCGTCATTGCCCGATCGCTTTCGACGTTGCACAACGCCCTCGCCTGTTCGGAGTCGGACAATGCAATTCGCAAAGCATCATAAGCTGTTTCAGCAGGCAGTCTTCGCAACAGAGCATGGGAGAAGTTGCGACGATCCAGCGCGTTGGTTTCGTTGGTTTGCCAAGTGCGTTGGTAGGTTTCGGAATTGAGAATGGATCGATGCAACCATTTCAAGTCGTAGTGGCTTTCGATGAATTCGTTCGCTAAGTGGTCAAGCAATTCAGCATTGCTCGGTGCATTCGCCAAATTGAGATCGTCTGGCGGATTCACAATTCCGGATTGGAAATAATGCGCCCAAATCCGATTGACAATCGCTTTAGCAAAGTATGGATTATCTTTTCGACGGAGCCATTGCATCAACGGTTCACGTGGGTCCGCGACGGTCGACAAGTCGACATACTCGGCACCAAGCAATCGTGCTGTCGGCGGCTTCTTCGTTGTATCCGCTAGGTTCTTTCCCTTTTTATCTTTGTCAACTTTAGACTGCACTTTGGGGACCTTTGCATACAGTTCAGGAAACGGCACCGTCTTTCCCTTGTTGACCGCCTCCTGAATCTTGTTACGCAAATCATTGTTCTTAAGAGACTTAGCAATTCCCAATTCGCTCAACATCTTCTCTGCAATTTCTTTCGATTCAGGCAGGAAGTTGTTGATGTTTTGGCCTTGATTGGCAACGACTCCATCAAACAGTCGCTCGAATTGATCGAAGTCTTGCTTGGACCATTGATCAAATGGGTGCTTGTGACACTGAGCGCATTGGATCCTCACACCACAGAAAGCGTAAGCGAAAGAAATCGCTTTCTCCTCGGCGGTCCGTTGATTCTGGCGAGCCCAATAGTACATCATGTCCGTCCGCTCAGCGAAGCTCTTGCCGGACTTGTCATCCAGGATCTTCGTCATCTTTTCGCAGTATTCTTGATAGCTCTCATTGGGTTCGCGTGACACTGCCGTGACAATTCCCTCGACGATTTCATCGTAGGGAGTATTCTTGGCGACGCGTGCGTAAATCCATTGGTACCAATGCTGGCTTGCATACTGTGGAATAGGCAAGAAGTTCTTTAATTGGTCATCGTTGTTGCCGGTCATATCGCAAAGAAAGGTTGTCCACCAGGCGGCGTAGCCTGGCGATTTCAAGATGGTCTCGATCATCGCGGATCGCTTGTCCTTTGATGGATCGTCCAAAAACTTGCGCACTTGATCGGACGATGGCAGGGTACCAGCCAAGTCCAATGAGACCCGACGAAAGAACTCTGCATCCGTTGCGATGTCAGAGGGTGTAATACCCATTTTGTCGAGCTTTTTCAGAACCAGTTTGTCAATATCGGACTTCGCGTCGGCAATCTGCTGCTGAAGTTGACCGGACTTGCCAATCGGACGCAGCACGCTGACGGGTACAACGGCGTTGTCGTAGGAGACTACAACATGCGTATCACCCGCTTCGCCGGAAGTCACTAGCCCCTTTTCATCGATCTTTGCAATGGATGTATCATTGCTCGTAAAGCGACAGAGTGAGGTGACATCCTCCTGCGAACCATCTTCCCAAATCGCGATGGCGTGCATCGATTTGGTTTGGTCTTGCGACGTAAATTGGATTTCCGTTGGAGAAACTTCTAGGCGAACAAGTTTCTGAATATCTCCTTTTTGCGAAGCATGTGTTTTGGGCGCTCCTGCCTCGATCCATTTTCGGAGAACCCAATACTCCCAACCATCTTTTTTGAATCGTTGGCCGCCCTCATGCTGATCGGCGTCCACAGGCTTGACTAGAATCTTGCTCTCAAGCGGCTCGCTCGTATTGATGCGACCCGCTTCTTTGTCCTTCAGTGCCTTGAGGTCCGCTTCAAAGTCGTATCCAAAGAGCGATAATGTGAATCCCCCTTGGCCCTGGAACGAGCCATGGCACGCGCGGCCATTGCAACCGAGTCGACCGAGCAGTGGCGATACGTGCTTTTGAAAGTCCGGCACCTCTGTCGTTTCTGCGACGCCAGCTGCGTTCGGTTGGAATCTCGTTTCCAAGGGCGCGATCGAAACGTCAGCCAGGGAGGAAAGCGAGAGCATGACGACGATCATCATCCCGCAAGTAGCTCGAAATGGGACTTTGTCTTTAGAAAAGTAGGTTAGATTCATAAGCGGGGCTTTGCGAATAATGCATTTCAATGATGGGTAGGAGAGGGTCAAGGCTTATCTTTGTCCTCTTTGGCGGTTTTGATGTCTTGCCTCGATTTCTTCGCCTTGCCGATTTTGGCATCAACGTTCTTAAGATGCGACGCAAGTTCTTGTTCGACTTTTTCGCTTTCGAAACCCTCGGTTCGCGAGAGAAGTTCGGCAAGCTGCTCTTGGCGTTTCCTCAGTGTGGATTGTTCATGCTTCCATCGCTTCTTTTGGTTCTCAAGTTGCAGGGAGAGTAGATCTCGCAGCGCTGCTTTATCAAACGATTTGTCACGTGCGATTCCGCGTGCCATCAATAAGTCAATCTTGGACTTCAGCTTCCACGCGTCTAACTCCATAGAATGCACCTCGGGCTCGCGTTTAGCGATTGCATCGAGTCGCTTCTTCGTTCGGACAATCTCGCGAATCGCCGTGTCATACTCCTTTTGCCGCATCGATTTGAGCGACTGCAGAAGGGCGACCAATTCGGGATGGTGCTCGGTCACAAACGCAATCGCGTCGAATTCGAGTTGGTCAAATGCCGGCTGGACATGAGATTCCACATTACTAGGCTCCTTTTGTCCGAAAACGGAACCACCTGCCAAGCACCCTATAGTGACGATGAAAATCACAAATCGATAAAGATGATTGGTCACTGAATGATCACCTTTCTGTCGTCCAATTCAAAACCTTCGGCCGTGTCAGCGGCGGCTATCACGAGCCATTCAGGCACATCCATTTCTGGAAGTGAATCCGACATTGCCAATGCGTTTTCCAATTCGAACTCGGAAACTTCACGAGTCCCTTGGTGATCCAAGACGGCGGATTGGATGTCTCCCCAAGCCAGCACGACGTTGTTTGAACCGTTGTCAGCCAAACCAGAACGCATCTCAAAATGCGTTTGCCAGCCAAGAAAGCACGCGAGCAAAATTGAAGCAGCTAGCACAGAGAGAAATTGCCATTGAGGCAATGCGTTCAGAACGGAAGATGTGCGCCGAGCCACGGAGCCTTGAGCGATACCGTTCGGCTTGAAACTTGCCGCTTGCAACGCTTGAAAGGTCGTAACAGCCTGGGCAAGAATTTCGCCGAGCTGTGCATCGTCGGCAAGGCGTGCTTCAAATGCCTCGCGATCCAAAGCAGGATCGTCAAGCAAATAAAGCATCGCTTCCAGATGCTCATTTGTCCTGTTGGTTTGTGGGTCATTTTTGGACGTCATCATTTTCCGTCGTTAATCCTCTAGCTCATTTGACATCGATCGCAACCGCTCTAAGGCCAATCGCATTCGCGAAAGTGCCGTTCCGAGAGGAATTTGCATCAACTGCGCTATTTCAGCAAAGGTCTTGTTTTCGAAAAATCGGAGCCGCAGCACTTGGTGTTGTTCTGGAGGCAAACAGTCGATTTTCTGAGTTAGTTCTTCAACATCCTCTTGCGCGGCCATTCTCGATAACGGACTCACTTCGTAAGTGGCGTGAGTTTCAAAAACAGCGGAAGTCGCAAGTGGAGTTGTTTGGTTGTAGGGCTTCTGGCGTTCACGGACACGAATGGCTTCTCTGTGCGTGACACGAAAAAGCCAGCTTTTCCTTGCTTCTGGTGCGACATCGCCGCCAAAGCGGGACAACGCTATGAAGCTAGTTTGAACCACATCGGCCGCCAATGACCAGTCACGAACAATCGCCCAAGCGTAACGCTCAAGCATTTTCGAGAAAGCCAAATGGCATTCCGTGACCGTCGCTTGGTCAAGTGGTCTGTCAGGCACCGCCGCCACAGTCGAAAATCCTTACTGGAGCGTCTTCGAAAACGGGTCCGCTCTTAAAGAGTCGAGCGGAAGGACGCTTATTCATCGGTTGGGAAAAAATTTCAGCGCCGAGCCTTTTGCAAAAGGTGTCTTTTTTGCCAGACTAATGTAGTCGCGGCCCAATCGTTCGCTGATTTTACCAAAACAGCAAAGTCAAAGGATGTAGTCTAACTCTTCCGTGGCCTTTCTAGCATTCCTGGGGTTTAAGCCGACGAGGCCGCTCGCCTAAATCAAAACAGCAATCTAAAATTCAACTATATTGAAATGGATTCCCAATAAAACGCCTAACGACTCGAACTCATTGGATCATGCACAAAAAACTAACTTGCTTCGTCGTCTTATTTGCCTCAATTCTCACACCGACAAGTGCGTTTGCCCAACGCCCCTCGGCTCCGAAACTGTTTTCTCAAAAAACGCTGCTTTACGCGAGAGTGGACGATACGCGAGAGCTGAAGTCCAAAATGAGCCAAACATCGATGGGGCGGATTTACGAGGATCCACAAATCAAACCGATTATCGGCTCCTTCTACTCCACTTTTTCAAACCTTGTGCAGGGAATGCAACAAGCCGTCGGGGTAAATTTGGATGAGCTTTTGTCGATTCCTAACGGCGAGCTCGCCATCGCACTGGTTCCAACCAAGACGACGCCTGTCTTTTGTGCCTTGATCGAAGCGGGTGAGGAACTACCGGCGGTTGAACTTATGATCGGTCGGCTGGAAAGTGCTATCGCTTCGAGTGGCGGCGTCAAGACCACCAAAGAAATCGGTAAAATCAGCGTCAACCAGATCAAGAACGGAAATCGAGAAGACCGCCAATTAGGATTCTTTTTGAATTCGGGGGTATTGGTCGTGTGTAGCAATGCCGAATATGCCGAGACGCTCGCTCTGATTTGGCAGGGAAGCGGCATAGACCACAAGTCATTGGCGGACAACCGCGAATTTACAACCATCATGAGCCGTTGCGTTGGCACTGCAGGCGAACGTCCGCAGGCATCGTTCTACGTAAATCCATTGGCCATGTATCGAGAGTTTTCGAAATCGAGCGGCACTTCGCTCATCGTCCTCACGACGTTAAAGACATTAGGCATTGATGGAATCAAAGGGTTGGGCGGAAGCGCCATTTTTGCTCCGAATGATTTTGACTCGATTATTCATGCCCATCTCTTGCTCGAAACCAATCGACGCGGAGCTTTGCGTGCCGTCCGGCCTAAGAGCGGTTCAACAGAGCCCGAACTTTGGGTCAACGACAAAGTTGCAGGCTACAGCACCATGAATTGGGACTTTGCCAAGACAATCAAAGCGATTGCAGAAATCGTTGATTCGTTTGGCGGAGAAAATTCATTCGAGAACAATGTAGTCGCACAAGGGAGTAAACAAATCGGAATCGATTTACGAAAGGACTTTTTGGATTTATTGGATGACCGGCTTTCGTTAGCTCAACTGATCCTGCCAACCAAGCAAATAGACGGTCAAAGCAATCTCATTGGCATTCACGTCAAGGACGCTCAACGCGTAAAAACGGACGTACTACCAAAACTGTTTGACAAACTTAAAACCAACGATGCCAAATGGAGTTCAAAATCCATCGGTGACTCAACGGTCTATTACCGTTCGGGTGACGACCAAAGGACTGGCGTGGCTGAGACGAACGATGGTACCGGTCGTCGAGTTGCGAGAATTGGTAGAAACCCACAGCCATGCTTTGCAATCGTTGGCAATGACTTGTTAGCCAGCGATGCAATCGAGTCCATCGAAACGGCCATTTCAACACATTCGAGCGGTGAAGATCTATTGAGTGACTCGATCGAATACAAGCTTATCCGCGATCGAATCAAGGCACAGCTCAAGGACAAAGAAACGTCCATCATGCAGTACCAGCGTCCGGAGGAATCTTTGCGATTGTTTTACGACACGGCCAATAATCCTGACAACATTAAGAATTTAGAGGCCGTTTCCGCCAACAACCCGTTTTTCACTTCACTCGTATCGGCACTCAAAGATAAGACTCTGCCTCCGTTCGAAGTCATTTCAAAATACCTGGCACCCTCGGGTGGTTTTGTTGTCGAGGAAGAAGACGGCTTGCACTATACGAGCTTCAGCCTGCGTCGAGAGTAAAGTTGCTGTGGCAAAAGCAAACAAGTCGCCAGAATGTTCAACCCGCGAAGTGGCGAAGAGCCCGAGCATTCGCTTGCGTCTGGAAACACCGATGCGATCAAACACCACAGTATTCAAAGCCACTTGGTCCTGTTTGTTGATGGCTGCTTGCCTGATCAGCGTTTGCGAATCCCAGGAACCGCCAATTCCAAAGCAGCCATCGTTGATCGACGCCTTTCTGTTCTATCCGTCAGATGCGACCGTTGGGAACTGGAAGCCGGATAACTTGCCATTTGAGGATATTCAATTTGCATCGGCCGACGGTACGAAGCTGCACGGCTGGTACTGCAAGTGCGAGAAGCCTCAAGGAATCGTCTTGTATGCGCATGGCAACGGCCAAAATCTCGCGACTCGAGCAAGACTATTGCGTGAGCTGTTAACACGGGTCCAAGTTTCTGTTTTCATCTTTGACTATCGCGGATATGGTCGCAGCGAGGGCCAGCCGACGATTGACGGTGCACTGGCGGATGCTAGGGCCGCGAGGATCAAGCTTTGCGAACTCGCTTCGGTCAAGGATTCAGAGTTGTTGCTCATGGGAGATTCGCTGGGCGGGGCCTTCATGGTACAGTTGGCTGCAGAATCCGCTCCACGTGGGCTAGTCCTGCAGAGCACATTTTCATCGCTGAGAGATACTGCAAAATTCCTTTTCCCATCCCTTTATGCCGTAGTAAACTCAAAGACGCTTGATTCCGCAACGCGGATCAAAGCCTATTCCGGCCCTCTTTTTCAGAGCCACGGAGACCAGGACACGATAGTTCCATTTGAGTTAGGGGAGAGGCTATTTCGTGCCGCCAACGAACCGAAGACGTTTTTTGCGGTACAAAACGCTGGCCATAACAACTGGTTAACGAATGATTATTTGGCCGCTCTTTCAAAGTTCATATCAAAACTTCCTCGATAACAACCAGGACCCAATGGCGATTTTGTGTGTTCCATTCGCTAGACCGCCATACCATTTCCTCACCGTTCGAGCGTTTAGCGTAGATCGAAACGACTTCGTGCAGTGCAAGAGAGGCAATGCCGCTCGTCGCTCCTGCGACTTACGCGTGAACTTCGAGGCAAGCCAACTCGATTTATTATCTGTCGGTTATGCGTCCGTTTTTTGGATCTACGTTTAAGTTTAGTTGTTCGTCATCTGCAACGTAAAAAACGTATCCATTAAACATTTCGTCTACTGTTTGAGCACCGTAGCCCACGACCTTGCTTGGATCGGGATTGTATGCGTTGAAGGCTGAATTATCGAAATGCGCAACCGCTTCTACCGTTGTACCGGCAGCCAAATGCTTATCCCCCGGTTTAATCTCGTAGCCAAGCTGCCATTCAAAATTGTAGTTTGGTATCTGCAATAGTGTCTCGCGCGTTCCATCCGGTTCAACAGCATAAAACGTCATGTCGCGACCTCGAACATGCATGTGAGTGAACAGTCCAAGAAGGGTTGCATTCTTTTCCATTGTATGTTTTGCCCGTATCGCAAACGCTGGATCATATGGCGTGATCTTCCATCCGCGTGGATCGAGCAAAAAATGTCGCATTTGCTTATTGACGACGCCGCGTGGAAACCGCAGTCCCACTTGGATTCTGCAAGTCTCCTTTTTGCCGGTTGTGGTGTAATGGATCTGCAAGCCCAGCCCAGCCCCCCTTGGAATGCGGTACGCAACTCCATTATCGAAGCGTCCCAAGTCGAGCGGCTGGCCGCCTGGAACATAGCCCGTGATAAACGTCTTGTCACTCGCACCATCATTCGTCACATAAGCCAGATTGCAGTGATGAACTACATTCCGGTTTGTGGGTCGAATCTCAACGGACTCTATCCAGGTATCATGCAGAAAAAGGTGGGGAAGAACGCTATACCGGTAGTCTACAAAACCTGTTGCTGGTACCGAATGCTGCTCCAACATTGTGATCACCAAATCCGGCTTACCCATTTTCCAATCGGAGCTGGGTGATTCCGGAACAGGCTTGGCAGCGGTTAGATCTCCGGCTAGGCAACCGGTCTCAACCCATTTCAAAAGAGTGTTGCGTTCCTCGCGACTCAACGACGCATCGTTTTGGAATGCGCCGTGATTTTTGTTGGCGTACCAGGGTGGCATGGTTTCATCGCGAACAACTTCTGCGATCATCTGCGCATTTGCTTTAGCATCCTCCAGAGAGAGCAAAGAGAACGGCGCGGAGTCTTCCGGACGATGGCATTTCGAACAATGCTGAAACAGGATCGCGTCGACTTGACCATAGAACTTGGGCGTGGGTTGATTTGGATCAAGTTTGGGGATCGGCGAAATAAGGCAGCCATCCACGGGAGTTTCCGAGACGCTCACCGGTTGCCCCGCTAAAACTTCCTTGATCGCTTCCTCCAAGTCGCGACGTGTGGGTTTTGGACGCGATCCGCCAAGCCTCAATTGATCATCGACGCGGCCTCGATACCGCAATCGCATCTCGGCATCGAGGATCACAACCTCGGGCGTTCGTTGCACGCCAAGCGATCTAACACACGACTGGTCGACGTCTTTCACGAATGCAAATGGAGCATCGAAATCGATGGCTTGTGCCGCCATTTCACGAATGGTGTCCTCGACGCCGACATTGATCGCGACGAATTGTACGTTGCTTTGTTTCAAACTGTGGTAAAGCTCGACGAGCTTTGGGAGAGTCTGCCGAACCAATGGACATTGGGTTGTCGTGAAGATGAACACCCAAGCGTTTGGCTTCCCCATTTCCGATGAACTGCGAGACAACGCCCGAATGTCCTTGAACCGTAATTCAGGAATGAAAGAACCGATTTCCGGCTGGGAAGGATCAGCGCAATGGCTCGGGCCTTGAAAAGGAGGCAAAAGTAAAACAATCGCAATGACGATGATCGTTGTTACACATGAATGTTCAATGAGTTTCATAGTCAGCAATTGGCTTGTTGGTGAAGCGGCTCATTCTCGCAAATCTCTCTTAAAAACACAATTAAATGGCTAGTCGCCATCAAGTCCAGCAGTCTCGCCCCACTTGAAGCGGCGCACTTCTACTTTGGAGTATCCAACGGCGCCGCAGGCAAGAACTCCGAGCGGTCAATAACTCCGTCTTTGTTAATATCCCGTCTTACGAACCAGTTTGTCGCTTCCTCCTCCTGCCTATTCCCTCGAAATTCCTGTTTGGATAGTTTACCATCTTTGTTGACGTCCAACTGCTCAAACTGAGCAATGCGTTGAGCGGGTACCTCTATCGGAGTAGCCTTGTTTTTCTCGTTGTCAGCCTGTGTGTCGCGAGTTGTCTCAGACAACATCGCGGGCAATGGCAAATAGTCGAAATCGACAATCATCTTTTCACAAAGCGCAATTCGTAGTTCATCCTCGACTGCGGCGTGTTCACGACTGCCCGCCACGTTGTTCAGCTCGTATGGATCTTCCTCTAAATCGTATAGCTCGTAGACGGGACGCGGTGTTTGAAAGTAAGTGGCTTTGACTCCATCTGACAATTGGCCGGAAAAGTTCGCTTCTTTAATCTGCGCCCACGCCGCGCCGCCAGCCGAATCGACTGGACTGTAAGGGATCCAGGGTGTTGTGCAGTTGTAAATGAACTTGAACCTGTCGCTGCGAACAGCCCGCGAAAGGTCAAAGCCGCTGCTAGCCATGCCCACTGTGACTGGGGCCGAACCGTGCGGACCGCGTTCTACAAAGATATGTCTACGAGCCTCGTATGCATTTCCTGCTAGTAGTGGCCAAAAGCTTTTGCCGCTCATCTTCGGCCCGGGCTTCAATCCCGCCGACTCAAGCAATGTTGGCGCGATGTCTTCGTTGCTAAGAAGCGTTCGAGATTCGCCTCCCTTGGTTTTAATACCTGGCCAGCGAACGATCAACGGGACATTCGAGCCAGGATCGTAGAGGGAGCCTTTGCCATGCGGTAGTGCCGCACCATTATCGCCAGCAAAGACGATGATCGTCGAATCTAGAAGTCTACGTTCCTCCAGGACACGTATGACACTTGCAACCGTTTCGTCGAGACGATTCACCTCGGCGCAGTAATCGGCCAATTGCTCACGCATGCCGGGCAGGTCTGGCCAATGAGCCGGAAGCTTGAGTGATTTGGGGTCCGGTCGAAGTTCAGTCGGCGCATTCCAAACGTGATGCGGATCGCTGAAATTCGCCCACATGAAGAACGGTTTGTCCGATGGCTTGTTATCTAAGAATGTCGCAATTTTTGCGGGACGCCGGTATCAGGCGATCCTTGCAGGAAGTCGACTCGTGACTGAAAAGTACGCATGTCATGCTTAGTTAGGAGATCCGTCGCTGTCTGAGCTCCCTTTCCGTTGGAGCCGTCCAAATGAAAGCTTCGACCGCAGATGCCGGTGTAGTAACCTGCTTCCGCTCTCAAAATTTCCGGAAACGTGATTTCGTCTTTTGGCAGAGGCGAAGAGAATCGAGTCATCCGTGCGGCAACTGCCGATCGGCCGGTCATGTAAGCAGCGCGAGAGGGAACACATTGTGGGCAAGCGGTAAAGAACCGATGGAATCGCATCCCCTCATTCGCCAAGCGATCGAGCGTTGGAGTCCTAACATTCGAATCCCCATAGCACGTTACGAACGGGTAACTATGGTCATCGCTCAGCATCAACAATATGTTCGGCTTGTCGCCGTATGATGGGTTGTGCCACGCGACGCAAAGGAACGCAAACATCGAAATCACGACACAGCGTGCTGTCATAGTGCAGCCTTTAAAAAGGAGGGAAGGGTACAGTAGGTATGCGGAAGGTTCATATCGACCAACCAAGGCGTCGTATCATGGCGTTCGATTGGGAAAGGTTACTAAGGGGGCGTTGGGGCGAGTACAAATGAAATGTGCTACGACAAAACGTATGTCTCATGTAAGGTTAATTTGAACCCGCCGCTCGCTTTAAGACGACGTCGGGGTAGCGTTTCACTTCCACATCGTTCTTTTGCTTTGCGCCGGGCGTACTGCGACCGTCGTTGATGAGTTTCTCGAGCAACACTTTCATCTCCGTGACTTTCTCTGGCATCTTCTCGGCGAGGTTCTTGGTTTCGCCGATATCGTTGGCGAGATTGTAGAGCTGCACAAACTGCGATTGATCGCCACCTTTACCCCAACCGCCAGATCCGGGTGCCGGGATGTATTTCCAGGGACCGCTGCGCAACGCCGGTATACCACGGATGGAGGTGCTGACGGCGTTTTCGCGAATAGGTATTTCCTCGCCTTTAAGCAGGGGTATGAGGCTGTAGCTGTCCTCGCCCGCGTTGTCGGGAAGCGTCACGCCGAATAAATCGGCAAAGGTGCACATAAGGTCGGCTTGGTAGACGAGTTGATTGCAAACCGTGCCAGCCTTTACGACTCCAGGCCACCGAACCACAAAGGGAACGCGATGTCCGCCTTCCCAAGCGTCCGCCTTGTAGCCACGCAACGGGCCGCTCGGATAATGCCCCATCTTTTCTAACTCCTCAACGCCGATATATGGCGCGCAGCCGTTATCCGCGGTGAAGACAACGATGGTGTTTTCTGCCGCACCACTCTCCTCCAACGCATCGAGCACACGACCCACGCGAGCATCTGTTTCCATCACGAAATCGGCGTAGGGGTTGAGGTGGCTCTTGTCTCTCCATTCGGGATTCACCGCGAGTGGCGTGTGAGGTGAAGTGATGGGCATGTAAACAAGGAAGGGCTTCTTCTGGTGAACAGTCTCGTTAATAAACTGGATGGTACGGTCTTCGAGTGCCGGCAGAATGCCTTCGAGTTCCCACCCCTTGAGCGCTGGTCCTTGCAGGCTAGCTTGGTTTTTGGTCATGTTGCGGCTTGGAAGGAACTCGCTGGGAATGCCGAGCGTCCGATCATTTTCGATGAAGCAAAATGGTGGCCAGTTCGGAATATCGACGCCGAAGTAGAGATCAAAGCCACGCGTGTTCGGACCTCCCCCGATGGGCTTGGAGAAGATGTCGTGCCATGCGGCGATGTGCTGTTCGGTTGCAACGACTCCGGCAGCGGCCGCTTTCTTGTCGGGCTTGCTCGCATCATCCGCTAGCGATTTTGCAGGCGCAAGCAATGGACGCTGCTCCTTGATGACGGGCCAATCCCAACCCAGGTGCCACTTCCCAATGCACGCTGTACGTTAGCCTTGCTGCTTCGCCAGCGTTCCTATGGTCATACGATCAGGCGCGATCAAAGGCGCACCGAAAACGCTGACGATGCC
>JANMNR010000168.1:0-1537 GCA_031368325.1 Pirellula sp. | reverse complement strand
TTTCAGTACGATGCAGGCCGAAGCTTTCGCGGTTGGCTTCGAACGATCACGCTCAACAAATGCCGAGACCTGCTACGGAGTCGGAGAAGCAAAGTTGAGCCCGTTGTTCTCGAACGGATCGAACAAGCTTCGAAGGATGATACTGGACTGTTGACGGAGGCCGAGTATCGCAATCACTTAGCCAATTCCGCCTTGAGTCTAATGCGAGAGCATTTTTCGGAATCAACCTGGCGAGCTTGCTGGGCGCATGTGGCTGAAGGGCGTTCGGCAAAGGATATTTCAATCGAACTCGGCATCACGGAAAACGCCGTTTACCTGGCAAGAGCCCGCGTCCTGAAACGCCTGCGGGTAGAACTCGAGGGGTTATGGGAATAGGCAACTAGGCATAGTTTCCGAACAATCAATGAACATGGATGGACAAGATGTACAGGATGATTTCAATTCGCTGATAGAGTGATTGCCAAGGCATTGCGAATGCACAACCGAAGATTTTTTCAGTGATTTCTCGTTAGAGAAAGTCTGATCGAAGTTTATCCTGCAAATCCTGTCTATCCATGTTCCTTTCTCCGGTTGTGTAGACCGGTGAACGATGCCAACGCTCTTTTCTAATGACAAATTACCTTGGCAACTATTTTTTGCTGATACGAGACAGATTCCGGCTCCGGCACTCGTAAGACTATAGAACGGACAATTCTTAGGTGTCGTTGATTCTGGGTAAGGTGCGAACATGCAAGACGAGATAATGCGAAGGTTTCTTGATGGAAACGTCACCGACGATGAATTTGTCCAGTGCGAAACGCTCATGCAATCCATGGACGCAGAAGCGATCGGGACAGTCGGTGGCGAAGATTCGCCCCCGAGCGGCGACTCGTTGATGGACTCGCTGCGAGCAATCGATATTGTGAATCAGACCGATTCCCAGAAATCCAAGCTTCTGACCGATCGCATTGAGGGTCTTATTACCAAACAGGCGATCGGCAGGGAAGATCTCGACCGGATTCTGGACCCAGCCATGGCCTCAGACGAATTGGGCCGAATCGGCAAATACCGAGTCATGGAGTTTATCGCAGCTGGAGGTATGGGGCTGGTCTTTAAAGCGGAGGACACGGCTCTAAACCGGCCTGTTTGCATCAAAGTAATGCATCCCGCTTTGGCCATGAAGCCCGATGCTAGGGTTCGATTCGAACGTGAGTCGCGGGCAGCTGCTCAGTTGCGAAGCGAGCGTATTGTCACGTTGCTCGATATCGGCAGCCAGCGAGAGTTGCCCTACATCGTCATGCAACTGCTCGAGGGCGAGTCCTTGAGAAGCAAACTGGCTCGCGTTGGCAAACTCTCGGCCGAGACTGCAATTCACTATGTCCGGCAAGTGGCGGAGGGATTGCGTCATGCACATGCGTTTGGAATCGTGCACCGCGACATCAAGCCCGACAACATTTGGATCACGCTTGAGAACGACGTCAAACTTCTCGATTTCGGATTGGCTCGAGCGTTGGATGACCCAGACCATCTAACCACTTCGGGCGGGCTTCTTGGAACG
>JANMNR010000144.1:0-11773 GCA_031368325.1 Pirellula sp. | reverse complement strand
TCGCCGCCATCCCGCGCGGTTGCTGGTCCAGGTAAATGGGCGAGGAAAGCAGTCCGAGGCGGATTCCCCCGAACTGCGTTGAAGCACCTTAAACAATTGTGGAAAGAGAGCGGGCTAAGCTTGTACACACTGCGGATGTTTGTCGAAGTCGGACTGAGATTGCCCGCAGCTGCGAACTCGTATCGGAAATTTCCGACTTCAACGCGAGTTCCGCGTGCAGAAAAATGGAACTCGATTGTTCCTGTCCTCTAGTGACGGGTAGGCCCGTGCGTCGTCAAAGCTAACTTTTTGAATCCATCTTCACACCTTATATTTAGGGGTGAATTGAACCAGTATGACGGACTTCTAGTCCGTCTGTGTCAAGTTTTGGCGACGGACAGGAAGTCCGTCGAACTAATTAACAGCTTGCCATGCTAAGACAAACGGATTCAAAAATTCTTCTATCCCGGCAGTTGCCTTGATTTGAATTTGCTAAAATTTTGGTAGCATTCATACGTTGTGATTGCAATCGGGTTGGGCAACGAGTTATCGACACGTAATAGGTGACCAGTTTCTGTGGCAAGCAAAATTCAGGGAACTGTTGTTCAAATCAATTCCGACGGTGATTTGATTACGGACATTGCTGACGAGCAATTAGCCGGTATTGACCGGTCTGCCGAAACGAAGATCGTGGTCGACGATGAACACGAAACCTTTGGCATTTTCGATGCTAACCACAATCAACCTTCGATGACGCTGATCGCCATTGTCGAACCCAGGCAGACGCTTCGACTCCATCTCGTCTCGGATTCCGCCTCCATGATGTTGGGGGTCCGAAAAGGTGCAAAAGTCGAAGTCCGTTTTTAGGCGATCGGCAGATGAATTCTTACCGTACGACGGACTTCCAAGTCCGCCGAAACACTCGACGGACAGGATGTCCGTCGTACCGCAGGGTTAACCGTCGTACCGCAGGGTTAAACTGTGTCTGCCGTTCGCCTTAGTTCAATTACACCGTTCCAGTCTCTTACAAAACAGCGAAGCATGTTCAATACAAAATCAAATAAGCAAGTCGGTCGAATCGTTGCATCGAGCGGCGCCGTTCTTCTACTCGCTTTTGTCGCACTCCCTTTTTGTTTTGCCCAGGATAAGCCAACCAAAATGCTACGTCACATCGTGATGTTTAAGTTTAAAGAAACGAGTGCCAAAGAGGATGTCCAAAAAGTCGTCGAAGCGTTTCGTTCCTTGAAAAAAACTATCCCGCAGGTCGCTGCGTTTGAACATGGAACCGACAACAGTCCCGAGGGACTTGCCAATGGATTCACCCATTGCTTTTTGGTGACCTTCAAATCGGAAGCGGATAGAGATATCTATCTACCACATCCAAAGCACAAAGAGTTTGTCGAAGTCCTCAAGCCGCACCTCGACAAGGTACAGGTTTTTGATTACTGGTCGGTTGAGTGAAGTGCTCTCGCAGACGAGACCGGCAATGTTTAATCGATCGAGGTTTTGAGACCTCGAAGTCGAGCGTCAGAGGAATTTGATAACGGATCGATGTTAGCTGACGGTGATCGCCTATTGGCGGCAAAGGAAGATCTGCGCTATAAACCGGATTCGCTATCTTGCCAAACGGACTTTGGCTCGAGCCTGAGATAGAGCACGTTCCTTGAACGCTGCTGACTCAGGAGAATTTGAAACCATTGCCATGGCCTTGTCCAATTCTGCTTGCGCTTGCTTGCCGTCGAGCTTGTCTGGCTTTATCAACGCGTCGGTCAGAACAAAAACCCCTTCGCGAGTCACTTGCAAAAATCCACCGTCGACAAACCATTCGTCGACGCTGCTGTTGGTTTTGATCTTCATGATTCCAAAACCTAAGCGGCCTACCATCGGTGCGCGACCTGCTTGGATTCCAAGCTCGCCATCGAACATCGGTACGATCATTGAATCACAAGCCGTGTCCAACTCCGTCTTCTCTGGCGTAACGACGACGCAATGTACTTTGTTGTCCATGGTCATGCTTACTTCTTACCTTTTTCGGCCAGTCGATTTGCTTGAGCCTCTACTTGATCGATACCGCCGACGTTCATAAACGCAGCTTCGGGTAGATGATCCCATTTGCCATCGCAAATTTCTTCGAAGCTTCGAATCGTCTCAGCCAAAGTCGTGATCTCGCCCTTCTTGCCTGTGAACACTTCCGCAACCAAGAACGGTTGTGAAAGAAACGTCTCGATTCGTCGAGCTCTCTTAACAACTGTCTTGTCAATTTCGCTCAATTCGTCGACGCCGAGAATCGCGATGATGTCTTGCAATTCTCGATAACGTTGAAGCGTCTTTTGAACGCGTCTCGCAATAGCATAGTGGCGTTCGCCCACAATTGCGGGGTCAAGGATTCGGGAATTGGAAGCCAACGGGTCGATTGCTGGGTAGATCCCTTTTTCCGAAATGGAACGCTCAAGATAAATGAACGCATCGAGCTGTCCGAACGCAGTCGCTGGTGCAGGGTCCGTCGGATCGTCCGCAGGAACGTAAACAGCTTGAACCGAGGTAATAGCACCACGCTTGGTCGATGTAATTCGTTCTTGCAAAGCACCCATTTCGGTTGCCAACGTGGGCTGGTAACCCACCGCAGATGGCATTCGTCCCAACAACGCAGAAACCTCAGAACCGGCCTGTGAAAAACGGAAGATGTTGTCCACGAACAAGAGTGTGTCTTTACCCGTCGAATCTCGGAAGTACTCGGCCATGGTCAACGCGGAAAGGGCAACTCTGAGACGAGCCCCTGGTGGCTCATTCATCTGACCGAACACCATGCATGTTTGCTCGATAACCTTGCGACCGGTCTGACCGATCTCTGTTTCTTGCATTTCCAACCACAAGTCGGTTCCTTCGCGAGTTCGTTCACCCACACCGGCAAAAACCGAGTAACCGCCGTGCGTGCTAGCAACACGAGCAATCAATTCTTGCAGAATAACTGTCTTGCCTAGACCGGCACCACCAAACAAACCCGCCTTACCACCTCGAACGAACGGAGTAAGCAAGTCGATAACCTTGATACCCGTTTCGAATACTTCCGTGTTAGTCGACAACTCAGAAACTTTTGGAGCCTGACGGTGGATTGTCCAATGATCGTCCGCTTTGACTGGCCCGAGTTGATCGATGGGTTCTCCCAATACGTTGAAAACACGTCCCAATGTTCCGATGCCAACAGGCACCGTGACCGGCCTGCCCAAGTCAACGCATTCGAGACCACGCATGAGTCCATCTGTACTACCGAGAGCGATGCATCGAACGCGACCGCCACCCAAGTGCTGTTGCACCTCGGCAGTCAAGTTGATCTTAACGCCCTTCTTTTCGCTTTCAATTTTGACCGCGTTGTAAATCGCGGGCAAATTGCCTTCCGAAAACTCTGCGTCAAACGTCGAGCCGATAACTTGACTAACTCGACCAATGTTTTTTGCAGTACCGACGCTCATTTGATTGCTCACTTCTAATTGTTTGACCGCCGGAAATCGTTCGATTGCCGGCGCTGGAGGGCCAGAAAGGTGAATGGTGTATTATTGGTCCGCCGGAGGGCGGGTTGATGGTAATTTTTATCTTGTGTTAGATTGCCACGAAACGGATTAAACCGTGCAAACCACTTCGCGGATTAGCCAAGTGCTTCGACGCCGCCGATGATTTCCATAATCTCTTGCGTAATCTTGCCTTGACGAGCTCGATTGTACGTTCTTGATAGGGCTTTGATGATATCTCCTGCGTTTTCAGTCGCACTCTTCATCGCAATCATTCGAGCGATTTGCTCGCTGACGGCAGCATCCAAGAAACACTTGAACAACCGAGCGCGAAAACTCGCAGGTACAACTTCTTCCAGAATCCCGCTCGCAGAGGGCAAGAACTCGTAATCGTCTTTAATCACCGACTCTTTCGCAGGTTCGGAAGCAGCCGTCCCAGCATCTGCAGGCGGAGCAATCGACGCAAACGGTAGCAAGGTTTCAATCACCACCGTCTGCTTGGAAATGGTAACGAACTTGGTGTATGCAACGTCGACCCGGTCAATCTTGCCAGAGATGTATCGTTCGATCAACTCGTCGGCAATCTTTGCCACCGCCGCAAACGATGGCTGGTCGTCAAACTCCGTATACGTCTTTTCAATCGGCACACCGGCAAATCGCAAAGATGAAATTCCACGTTTCCCGCTGACTCGCATTTCACCCGCGTCTATTTCCTTTTTGATCTCGTTGCGACGCTGTGTCGCTGCTCGAACAACCGACCCATTGTATCCACCGCACAACCCACGATTACCTGTCAAAACCAGCATGTCCATGGAATTGACGCTATCGTGTGCCGTTAGCAACGGATGCGATACGTCTGTCCCACTTTTGGCGATGTCCTGAACGATTGACGTAATACGTTTTGTATAGTCTGTGGCGGCAGCGGCGCGGTCCATGGCTTTCTTGAATCGCGAGGTTGCGATCAATTCCATGGTTCGCGTGATCTTGCGAACGTTTCTAACCGACTTGCGTCGTTTGTCGAGCTGACGAATATTGGCCATTGCTTACGAACCCCTAACGAAACGCTTACCGGAACGAAGCTTTGAAAGTAGAAATCACAGACTTGATCGCTTCTTCGATATCTGCGGTCAAATCAGCAACTTCACGAATCTTGACAAGGAGGTCTGGCTTGCGATCACGAACGAAGTTTAACAATCCGATTTCGAATTCGCGAACTCGGTCCACAGCGATATCGTCGAGGTGTCCTCGAGTACCGGCGTAAATACTGATGATCTGCTCAGCTACGTCCATCGGCTGATACTGTGATTGTTTCAGCAACTCGACCATTCGATAGCCACGGTCAAGCTTCGACTGTGTTTGTGGATCGAGGTCGGTGCCCAATTGAGCAAATGCCTCCAAAGCACGGAACGACGCCAAGTCCAGTCGAAGACCGCCAGCAACCTTCTTCATCGCTTTGATCTGGGCGTTACCACCCACGCGAGAAACCGAAATACCGACGTTCATTGCAGGTCGAATACCGGCAAAGAACAAGTCGGGTTGCAGGTAGATTTGACCGTCAGTGATGGAAATCACGTTCGTAGGAATGTATGCAGAAACTTCACCTTCGAGAGTCTCGATGATCGGCAGGCTCGTGATCGAACCACCTCCCAGCGCGTCAGAAAGCTTTGCCGATCGCTCCAGCAAACGACTGTGGCAGTAGAAAACGTCCCCTGGGAACGCTTCACGACCAGGAGGTCTACGCATCAAAAGGCTCAACTGGCGATATGCGACAGCTTGTTTGCTCAAGTCGTCGTAGACGATCAAAGCGTGACCGCCATTAAACATAAAGTGCTCGGCCATCGCGGTTCCCGCATAGGGAGCGACGTACTGTAGCGGAGCTGGAGAGCTTGCACCTGCCACAATGACGGTTGTGAACTCCATCGCGCCATTCTTTTCCAACGCGTCGATTACCAACGCGACGGAGGAATCCTTTTGACCAATTGCAACATAGAAGCATTTGACCCCTTTACCTTTTTGGTTCACGATCGCATCGATCGCAACGGCGGTCTTACCTGTCTTACGGTCTCCAATGATCAACTCACGTTGCCCACGTCCGATGGGTGTCATCGCATCAATGGCTTTGATACCTGTTTGCATAGGCTCTTTAACAGGTTGTCGCTCTGCTACACCGGTTGCAATCAACTCGACTGGGCGAGTGATGGTTGTGTTGACAGGGCCCTTGCCATCGAGAGGATTTCCGAGCGGATCCAGAACGCGGCCGATGACAGCATCGCCAGCAGGAACGGATAACAGCTTACCAAGTGCGCGGACTTCGTCCCCTTCCTTGATACTCAAGTAATCCCCCAGGATGATGACCCCGACGCTCTTCTCTTCGAGATTGAACGCCAAACCTGTTACGCCGCTAGGAAACTCGACCATTTCCCCGGACATGACATTTGAAAGACCATAAACACGAGCGATACCGTCCCCAACTTCGAGAACAGTGCCAACCTCGCGCACGTCGATAGTGCTGCCGTATTGCTGAATTTCGGCCTGGATGACCGACGCGATTTCGTCCGAATTGAATTTCATGGTTTGATGATCAACAACTTACAATGGATCAAAAAGGTTTGGTAATTCGCTTGTCAGCGATTTTATAATTATTGTTCAACTTGTTTTCTACGAAGCTAAGCTGCTTAGCTTCTCTCGAATGGCAATTTCGGCCCTGGCCAACGTCGCCTTCTTGAGCAGATTCAACTGTCCATCGACGCTACCGTCGAAGACCATATCGCCCACCCTTACAATCAAACCGCCAAGAATAGTTGCGTCCACTTTTGTTGTGATAGCAACTTCTTTCTTAAACAGGTTTTGCAATTTTTCCTTCAATGAACTCAGGGCAGCTACGTCAAGTGGTTGCGATGTCGTAACAAGCACTCTCACTCGTCCAACCGCTTCGTCCCGAAGTGATGCAGCGGCGCGGTAGATTCCGCGTATGGCGTTCAGCCGTCCGCGTCGAGATACTACTTTGAGGAACGTCAAAAGCGTTGCATCCATCTTGCCTTTGAACGCTTTATCAAGCACTCGAATCTTTTCCTCCGACGGGAGTTTTGGATTCGCCAATGCCATTTCCAAAATCGGCTGCTTGTCAAACACATCGTGAATCAGCGAATGAAATTGCTCCATGACCGCGTCCACGTTTCCAGACGATCCAACAGCGGCCAATAACGCTTTCGCGTAAATTGGACCAACGTGCATCGACTCGTCATCGAAGGCTGAATCGCTTTTTTGATTTTCCGACATCGTGATTCTTCGATTAAAGGACTAGTTTTGGCTTGGCATCTTGCTTAACGAATCTGCGATCAACTGCTTGTGGTCCTCTGTCTTTAACTCGCGACCAACAACCCGTCGTGCAAGTGAGAACGCAATGTCAGTGCTCTTGCCAGCGATGTCCGACAAAGCACCTTGTTTAGCGGATTCAATATCGGCCAGAGCACGGTCGCGTTGTCGACCCGCTTCTGCTTGCGCTTCGGCCACAATTCGCTGACCCGCTGACTCTGCATCTTTACGCGCTTGAGTGATCAAGTCCGCGGATTGAACATGAGCTGTTTGCAGTTTGGTCTCGTACTCCTTGAGCTTAGCCATCGCTTCATCCGCAGAACGCTTGGCGTCGGCGATTTGGGAGGCGATCGTCTGCTCGCGGGTGGCGAGTCCCTCGGAAATGGGTTTCCATGCAAACACGTACAGACCCCCGAAAAGCAAAACAAACACAACGGCAGACCAGATCGCCTTGTCCGTCTTCAGGTCCAACAGTGAATCCAAGTTTTCGCCAGCATGTGCAGAAGTTGGGTCAGGACCATGCTCATCTCCGCTTGCAATTGCATTGCTCGCAAAAACTACACAAACCGCCAAACACAACAACCAACGCATCACATGAAGTCCGTGGGACATAGTCTGAGCCATCAATTTTAAGTTGCTTCAAAACGGGGAGCGGACGCGTAACTATTACTGCCCGAGGCCAACAAGAACGGCGAAGAAAGCAACGCCTTCGATCAGAGCGGCAGCAATAATCATAGTGATTCGGATTGTGCCGGCTTGTTCTGGCTGTCTTGCAATGGACTCCACTGCTCCCTTGCCGAGCAAACCGATTCCAATACCAGCTCCGATAACGGCCAGACCACCACCGATTGCGCCAACTCGCATCGCGTCGCCAGGAGCAGCCATCGCAGGCATAGCCATCAACGCAAGTGCACTAAGTGCATAAAAACCAATTCGAACAGAATTAATCACTTTCAAAATCTCCTAGCTATTCTTAACGCTACAAAATACGCATGGAATCAAAAACCGAGCGAAACACACATTTGGTTTCGCACACAAAAACCTACCTAGTGGTGATGCATCGAACTACCGATAAACATCGCTGCCAGGAATGTAAACAAATAGGCCTGTAAAAAGGCTACCAACAGTTCGAGGATACTGAGTGCGGTAGTGCCAAGGACCGAGATCATCGCCACCACACCCCAGACGGGAGTACTCATAGAGGTGGCAGCTTGTACGCTAATACCAACTCCCATGATACCGAGCAAAACCAAGTGTCCCGCCCCCATATTCATCAACAAGCGAACCGCCAGAACGGAGTGCTTGATAAACAACGAAAAGAACTCAATCACCCACATCAGCGGGACAATCCAAAAAGCTAAATACCAAGGCAAGCCAAGCTCAGGGCAAATATTCTTTAAGAAGCCCACAGGCCCGAAGGTTTTCACGCCCATGAACACACCGAGCACAAAAACGATTCCAGCGAGCGCGATTGTCGTACCAAAGGCGGCGGTTGGCGAACCAACCCAGGGAAGCATTCCCATCATGTTGCAACCTAGAATAAATACGAAAAAGGTCCACAGAAGCGGCATAAATTTATCTGCGTCATGCTCCCCCATCGCCGGTACAGCCACGTCGCTTCGCACCCACTTCACCATCGCCTCAAGTGCATTCCACGCTTTGCCCTTAGGAGCCTGACCTGTCGAAACACGCTTTGCCAACCAACCAAACATGGCCAAGGCCAAAACTGCCACGACCAACTCGATGATCATGTAGCGAGAAATACAAAACCCTGACTCTGCTTCATATGCATTTCGCGGCGTGCCGAACGGCTGCGGAATTAAAATCTTTCCGTCTAGCGTCTTGTTGTATTGCGAGATCTTGTCTTTCGACCACTCTCTGTTTGGTGCGGAATCGCGATAAGACGTCAAAAAAGCATCGCTGTTGACTTTCGCTTTAAGCTCATTCCATTTCACCAGCTTTTCTGGCGATTTTTGCAGTTGAACGAACCAATCCACTTCCGGCCTTGGATTGGAACTCAAATAAGCTTGGTAGGAATCAGTTGCTTTCGACGCATTGTTTTTTGCCCAAGCACCCGCGGCAGAAACCGCATTCGCTGCTTGTTTTTCTAGATAAGCGTCCAACGGCCAACCAGCGGTTTTTGCGCTTTCGTTTTGCCATTTCTGCCAAGTGTCCTTGAGACCGCTCAAAGTTACTGGATCGACTCCCATTTCGGTCAAACCACCGATGATGGTGTCCGCCTCCCAGGACTGATAATCCGAATCCAGTCTGACGAACCAATCAGGGAAGTCTTTCGGCGTCTCACGGTTGCTCCGCCAAAGTACCCGTGGGACTTCAAAGAAGTAACCATCTTTTATGTGGAGAATATCTGAAGCCATTGCTCAGGCTAACTCTGGGGAGGATGTTGGATCGATTGATTACGAATTAGTAACGCGGATTGTAGTAACAAGAAAGGAAAATAATAGCCCAGCAAACAAATCGAAAAAGAATTGTGGTGTTGCCATTTTGTCGCAGTCGAAATAACCAGCGCTCCCATCATGACTGAAAATCGGAAGCCCATGGAAACCATGATCGATAAGTTGTCTTGTACTGTGGCTTTATTACCGAATGGCCAAAGCAAAGGCCCCACGCATGACGCAAGACTTATGCACAAGGCAATGATCGAGTAGTCTGCAAACGCCTGGCCGCGAATGATCAACCAAGTCAAGAGCCAACAGATACCACCCAACGAAACATACAGTGCGATTTCAAAGACGCGGTGACGTAGCGTTGAGAATCCGTTGGTGTGTTCAATGGTCATTCCGACTCCCAGTTTCTTTCCTTTGGGAACTCGACTCGGCACTTTTTCGCATCTCTCGACTCTTCTTGGCCGCCAGGTCCGCAATTTGGGCAACGTACAGCAAGCCGAAAATCGCGATACCGATGCCAAGCACAAAACCAACAATGATCAGAAATTGAGTCCCCAACCATTTGTCCAAATAACTGCCAATCACACCCGGTATAACCATCAAAATCATGACGGCAATTGCCCTCGATGCGGCATTGGCGTTGGCTTGCGACTCAATCCGCTCTGCTTCGGCCGTTCGCTCCTCCGCACTATCTTTCTCGGACGGTCGGTTTTCGCTCGGATTTTCCATATTACTGTCGCTCCAAATAAGGCCGTAGGGAACAGGTTGTTGACTTTCGAAACAGTGCCTGCAAACGAAGGCAACCATTTCGACGTGTTCAGACTAGAAAAGCGGCTTGGGTCAAAGCATACTGAATTTCACAAATCGGGGGTGATTAGCCATAAATTCACCAAAACGCTCACTCTGCTCCAAAGGCAGAGTAGCGGCTATCCCTCGTTTTGTGCGATGTTGTTGCTTACCTTGAATTGTTCCTGCACTAGATTGCAACATCGTGTTCACCAAGGAAGGTAATGATCCTTCCATGGCCCTTAGGAGTTGCTCACCTTGAACGCCTTGAAAAAAACCAAGCCGGCACCAAAAAAACCGGCTGCAAACATAAAAAAACCCGTTGCTTCCACGGTGCAAAGAAATCCTCCAAAGAAACCGGTCAAGAGTACCGTTGCTTCCAAATCGGTAGTTTCTAAGCCAGCCAACAACACCAAGAAGCCGATTGGCACGATTGTCAAAAAAGTCGCCAAGGCTTCGGATAAGGCAACCTTAGACTCTAAGGCCAAAAAAAGTATTAAAAAGACTCCTTCCGTCAAAACCCCCTCCCACAAAGCACAACCGGTTGTCCAAAAGAAAACTGTTACCGCGAAATCGACGATAAGTACGTCAAAGGCCGCCCCGTCAAAGGCCGCCCCGTCAAAGACGATTCCCCCAAAGGGCAAGCTTTCAACCACACAAAAAGCGGTTAAGGAAACCTTAATCGCATCCAAGCCAGCTGCCCCCAAAACAGGTGTTGTTGCCAAAAAAACGTCTCCTCCACTCGCACCGAAAGCCAAAGCACAAGTTGCGTTGAAGGCTGGTGTGGAGACCAGGAAGCCCTCCAAGCTCGCGGAAAAAGTTCCTGCTCGACTAGCGACGGAAACGAATGGCAAAGCTGCATCCGTTCCAGTTGCAAAACCAGCCAGCATGGCACGGCACCAAGAGCCGGTCCCGCCGCCGTCCAATACAAACCCGGAAATCGTCGCGAAAATCAGAGTTGCTCAAGCCGGAAAAGAGCTTCGAAAGGACTTAGCTCAACCCGCTCCGAAAACCTCCCTTACTCCGCTAAATCCAGTGCCGCCCATGGCGAAGGGCAAGGATCGTTTGATCCTAATGGTCCGCGATCCATATTGGATTCACGCGCATTGGGACATTATGCGTCATTCCGTGGACCGCGCGAAAGCTGCTTTGGCGGAGAATTGGCATACGGTGAAGCCGATTCTTCGGCTTTTGAAATTGGATGATTCAGGGACGACCAACAATTCCGAAGTGATTCACCGTGATATTGAAATCCATGGCGGGGTCCGAAACTGGTACATCGATGTCGATAGTCCGCCGAGTCGATTTAAGTTGCTAATGGGATACTTGTGCGCTAACGGCCGATTCTACGAACTTGCTCGCAGCAACACTGTGGTGACACCTGCCCCTGGCGGAAAAGAAGCAACCGATGATCACTGGGCGGATATCGCAACCGATGCTGAACACATTTACTCCATGAGTGGCGGTTATGGAGATGACACCCAGACCGGCGATTTGACTGAGGTGTTTGAGGAACGACTGAAACGCACGATGGATGCCGACGTACTTTCCCAGTTTGGTAGCGGTGCAGAGGGCTCGCTCAAGAGGCACAAACAATTTCATTTCGACGTAAATGCTGAATTAATCGTTTTTGGTTCAACTCACCCCGAGGCACATGTCGCGGTTGGTGCGGAACCAGTCAAGGTACGAAGCGACGGTAGTTTCTCGATCCGACTGCCACTGCCTGACCGGCGACAAGTCTTGCCGGCTACCGCAAAGAGTCGTGACGGCGTTGATGAG
>JANMNR010000143.1:0-3356 GCA_031368325.1 Pirellula sp. | reverse complement strand
GACGTTCTGGAACTCGCGGCTGCCGACGAACCCGGCGGCCACTTGGGCCAGCGTCTGCCATCACCTTTATTTTCCCCTAATTCCGTCTCAAGCTCACGAAATCCAGTTTCATTCTTGGCCGTTCCCTTTGCATACACTGCGTAGAATTCGGATGGTAGATTCGAATAGGGATCCACATAATAAGTCCCAGACGGCGAAATCACCTGAGCGTGAAAGCCTTGTGGAGTCATATCAAGGCGAATGGTCGACGCTGGATTATCAATTCCTTGCCCAGCATAAGTCTGAATCTCTGGAAACTTCGCCGCCAACTCCGGCTC
Source organism: Pirellula sp. (assembly GCA_031368325.1). GTDB lineage: Bacteria > Planctomycetota > Planctomycetia > Pirellulales > Pirellulaceae > JBKCUI01. The sequence goes on along the minus strand of JANMNR010000143.1, from coordinate 3,039 downwards.
CATAATCGAGTTCACAAAAATGCTAAATCTCTCCAACGTTCCATCGGGTTTCGGAATGCTAAGGATCGAATTCTCCACCGCCGGGACCGTTAACTCCGTTGGTGCGGTGGCCAATTGGCCACGAATGGCAGTCGAGTCGAGCGTCGCGAGTTTGAATTCACCGGCTCGGATAGACGAGGGCAAGTCGGACGGAACAGCAGAATGGTCGACATACGACCATAGCCCTGCCAAAAGGCGTCTGGCCTCAAGCTGCTCAACCGTAAGTCTTTTCCTGCGATTTGAACGATTTGCCGACATGGTGTCAAAATCCTGGTGATTCTATTTTCGGTTGGGTCCGAAGCATTTGGGCCGAACCCGAAGGGAACCGAAAGTGTGGTGAATTCTTAGAAAAACTAAAAAACAACTTTCAAAGTATGATAGTCGACTGCTTTCGGGTCAATGAAACACAACATCATTTTTGCTTCTCTCGCCACAAACAAGCGATGAATGGCGTTGCCAATCCTTTCTCAGACGGGCCATTGCCATGAAAACGCACGCTTTGTAGCTATCCGGGCCCATCACCTGCACTCCGGACCGAATCAAGGAAAATCAAGAACCCGACGGGGTCGGATCCGTTCCGAGATCGGTGGAGGCGATGGCATCTTTGCCGTCGACGTTCAATCCAGGATTTGACACTTGGCCAGCTCCAGATCCTCTGACTTTGCGTATCAGTCCGCTGAGGGTTTTCGATTCGTTCGCGTCCATACGTTTTTCCGCATCGGAACCGTCTGCATTTTTGAAATGCGTGAGCTCTGTTCTCAATATTCCCAGAAGCGTTTGCAAGAGCACAACGACCATCGGACCCACGAGAATTCCAATCGGTCCCAACGACTGAATTCCACCGAGCACACTTAGTAGAGCCAGCAACGGATGCAATTGGCTCTGTCCGTGCAACACGAAGACCTTGACCAAATTGTCGACCGTGCCAACCACCAGCACCCCCCACAGAGCGAGCAATCCCGCGGCGACCAAGTTCTCTTTATAAACAGCCAAGTACACGCAAACGGGAACCCAAACGATGCTGGGACCAACGAACGGCACTAGGGCACAGGTCGCCGTTAACGCCGTCAACAAGATCAATGAAGGCATGCCGGCAAAGTAGTATCCTATGCCCGCCACCAGCCCTTGCAACAATGCAGACAGCACTGTCGCAAGGACAATCGCGCGCGATATGCGATCAAACTGTGCCAACAGTTCCAACTCGTATTTGTCATCTAAAGGGCTTAGGTCCATGATCGTGCGTACCATACTCGGCCCGTCGTACAGGAAAAAATAAAGCGACACAAGCAGGATACTACTATTGATCAAGAACCAAAGCCCCATGGATGCGGAGTCCACCGTGAGCGTCACCAGTCTCGGTTGAATGTAAGCCAGAAAACTCGAATTCAATTTGTCGACATCCTCATCCGATGGATTGGCCAAATCCTTGAGTGCGGCCCTCCAAGAGCCGCCTGCTATGGTCTCACGGGTGTGCTGCCATTGCGTCGCGAGCTCGACGACTGCTCGTTGCAGCTCGGCAACGGTGGTGTCGGCTGTTGGCGAAAATGCACTTAGTCGCCGGTTCATTGAGTCGATCTCTTTTCGCCACTCAATCGCTTGACCAATCATCGCATTTCTAGCTTGCTGAGCATCGACGCGTTCGCCTAACGTCAATTGGTTCAGCGGTGGTCCTGGCTGTGCCTTGATACGTTCCGCCTCCGCGAGGAACTCGTTGTCGGCGAGCGATTCTTGAGAATCAAAAAGCTCATTCACCTCGCTGGCGGCTTTTTCGAAATACCTGACAAGCTCCATGTCGAACTCGGTTGAATGCGCGACCTTGGGTGAGCTGGTGTCCCTGACCTTAACCAGTCTGGTCGACAACTCGACGCGTGTGGAATCCACCAAACGTGGTAGCAGTTGATTCAGAAGCGAACCAATTTCCGTGACGTCGCTGCGCAACAGCCCCTTTTCGCTAACCAAGTCTTGGTAAGGCTGCTGTTTGGTCACTTGCAGTTGGATGTCGTTGACTTTTCGCTGTATCTCTTGCACTGGTTTTGCAAAAGGGAAATCCAGATTGAGCAAACGATTAGACCGAAGTTTTGCGAGCCCGAGCTTGATGCTGGATGAATCGAAGTTTCGGTAGAGACTTGCTCCCTGGACCGCCGCCATGGACAAGACGATTGTCGTGGGAATCAGAACGATCAAAACAATCAATGTTGTAGTGACTCCCGCTGCGATGTGTTCCCTGTCTCCCACTTTGGCACAAACCCAACGGTGTAGCGGCCTAAACACAACGACCAATACGGCCGCGAGAAACACCGGCACAAAGAACCCGATCATGACTTTGTAAAACAGTGCGCCAATCACAATGATGATGGCAAGCAAGACGGCAAACGAGATATATCGAGCCATTGAGACTGTTTTTCGATAAAAGATGGCAAATGAAAGACAACGCCCCCAGAATGACCTGGACAAACACACGATCTCTGCCAGGATTTCCGTCGTGATTTTATAGCAAAAGAGCTTTGGACTCTACTGTGTTTGTTTTCATGTGATCGTTGACCCAAAAGTGACAAAAAGTGAAATGACGCCAACTCCCGAGGCCGAGGATGTTAAGGCTATAAAGCCACGCTCCAGAGAGAAACAAAAAGAGGATCTAAGTTGGATGACGCGATTCAAGCCGATTTTGAAATGGCTGATCGTGCTGGTCGTCGGTGTCTTTTTGGTTTTGACCATTCGCAAAGCCTATGCCGATGTCTTGGAGAATCAAGAGCATCTCAATTTCTCGGCCATGGATTGGCGATTGCTTTCGGCTGGAGTGCTGGCCTACACCATTGGAATGATGCCCGCCGCGGCAGCTTGGCTGCAAACCCTCAGAGCCTTTGGACAGACAGTACCGTTTTGGTTTGGCTTGCATACGTACTTCCTAGGGCATCTAGGCAAGTATGTGCCTGGTAAAGCCATGGTTATCGTCATGCGTGTCGGACGACTGGCGCCACTTGGAATCGAAATCAAGCCGAC
>JANMNR010000134.1:0-13966 GCA_031368325.1 Pirellula sp. | reverse complement strand
CGCCGATTTTGCGTCCTTCGCGGACTATACCTTAAAAACTTCTGGGAGAGTAAAAGTGCTGGCTTCGCGAATGGTATTAGCGAACCCTACGTGTTACCCGAGAGCGGGGACGATGAGAACAAACCCACTGTCCCACCCCCTTGGCAAGATCGCCTCACTCACTTGCTAAATCGACATGGGTTCGATGCCGTGCTTAAAGAGTGGACGGCCATCGAACCCCATCACCGCGGCGACTCGTGCATTTCCATGATAACGGTTAGCACCTACTCTGACTTAGTCACGTCGCACGGGGCCATGGTGACCGAGCAAGCCGTCCAACGCATCGCCTCTCAATTAGCACACTCTCTATCTACGAAAGCGATTATCGCGAAGTACCTGCCAGATCGTTTCGTCGTCCTGCATTTTGCATCACAACTCGCCGACTGCCATGGTAGCCTCGAAACGGTACAACAAAGCATTTCAGAAACCGGTTTCTTCTCGGTCGCAGGGGAAACGCTTTCGATACCATGTTCGATTAGCATCGTTGCTCTGGACAGTGGATGCGAGCTAAACGCAAAAATCGATGAACTTGACGAGGGCATAGTCGAAGCACACCAGAGTGGTCAAAACATTCTGTCACGTGTTGACGGCAACTGGACAAATTCACCCCCAGCATCGAAACCGTTGGAGCACCAGAGCACGCCCGCAGGTAGCGATTCGCTTTCTGAAATCACTTCACAACGGCCTGATGAGGCAGTTGACGCAACCGCTTCTCAGTCAAGCACATCCGAGCAACCATCGCCAAGGAAGTCGCAAAAAACCGATGACAATGGATTTGAAAACAGCGATCCACCAGCGACATCCAACGATATATCCGCCGTTGCGAACCCTGACGATATTGCTCAACTCCTTGCGCAAATCAATAACAACAAGGCAAACAAATCTTCGGAAACGCAAAAACAACTAGAACAAAATTCAGCTGCTGACGTTCCGTTCACCACCCCAACCAAGGACGATGTGACAACTGCAGCAACAGACGAATCCGAAGCTGTAACCTCAGACGATATCGCCGCCTTGTTCGAGTCCATGAAGTCTCCAAACACAACGGCACAGGTGGAACCAGAAACGACCGCCACTCCAACTGCCCCCCCGGTTTTGTCGAGCACTTATACTGACGAAAAACCAGATGTTGATGTTTGTGAGGCAGCTACAGCCGAAGACATCTCGGCTTTGTTTGCATCGATTCAACCCAATGCATCCAACCAAGAGGATTCGGCAACACCCTCAGATGCGGACACTGAAAAGCAATCTACGTCACCCAACGCCATCGAAACGGCCTCCGCGCCGCCAACCGCAAACGAACTCTGTGAAGTTGCGACAGCGGACGATATTGCCTCCCTTTTTGCAACCGTCAAATCCGGACTGAAGCAGACGAGTTCCGAATTGACCGAGTCTCCACCCGCTTTACCATCGGGCGAACAGCTCGTTGAAGCGGCATCGGCAGACGACATTGCTATGCTCTTTCAAAGTGTTAAACCCACCGCGGTCAGCATCCCAGACACAACGGATCAGGTCATCTCGCCTCTTCCATCCGTAGTAGCTACGACGACGCCACCGCCTAAAGCGGCTGCTCAATCCGAGGAGGATTTGTCCTCAAATGCCTCTGCCGATGACATTGCCGCCTTGTTTGATTCCATGAAGAAATAAGACGAAACGTCGGTTTCTTTGGTACGGCAATTTGTAAATTCGTTTGCTTGCATTTTGAAAAAATTACAAACGGGGTCCGGTGAATGTTTTCTTGAAAGTCGATGCACCTGCGATTTACAGGGAATTAGACGCAGTCTCACGCCATCCCGCTTTTTTGCGGTTTGTGAAATGCGATTGGCACGGCAGTTGCTTTTAAGTTCTAGCATCGAGAGACAACCAACTCGACAACCGCGGTGGAACCGAGGTTGATGCAGTGCTGGCGGAGTATGTTCAGCACCGGCGCTCCCTTAACAAGGAGGTACCGTGATCTTAGTGGCGTCGAATGACCGATTCAATTCGGACGAAAACCGACAGACCTATTCGCACTAGGTTCGGCCCATTTTTCACGGTCAAAAGGGCCCGCTCTCGCTTCCTTCAAATAAGGGGACGATAGCGGGCTCTTTTTATTGGTACCGACTAGCCTTTATGCTTCAACACCCACGCAACTTTCTCCATGGACGACTTAATTGTCTTGAGGTCAAACGCGGTAAATCCAAAAACGAGTCCGGAGCGTTGTCGTTGAATTCCGTAGCTTGATAACGATGGAATATCCAGTCCATGTCGCTGCAGTTCCTGCGTTGCGCGGTCGGCGTTTGTTTTTGGAAAGAATAAGTAGCCTGTTAGGTTCATTCCCCCGTCGGTGAACGGAAAGGACATTGGATTTTCATACTTTCGTGAAGAAGCAAGAAACACTTCTAACTTGTTGGCATAACTTTTCCGACATCGCCGAATATGCGAATAGAACGCACCGGATTCAATAAACTCGGCCAACGCAGCTTGGTCGACTAGCGGACCATGATCGTCCATCGTGAGCCGAAGTGTCTCGAATCTTTCTACTAGCTCCTCCGGAAGTACTACATATCCGACACGAAGCGATGGAAACAAAACCTTGCTCATCGATCCCAGATAAATCACTCGCCCCGATGGATCAAGGCTATGCAGACTCGGTGTTGGTGGACGCGAGTATCGAAACTCCGAATCGTAATCGTCCTCGATCAGCCATGCCTTGGCCTTTCGTGCCAAATCGATCATCTCCATGCGTCGAGCAACAGGCATGAAAGCACCTGTTGGGAATTGCCTGGACGGTGTCGTATACAAGGCCCGAAAGGGTGTTGAGTTTTCGGGTGGGACAACGCCTGCCTCGTCTACCTTCATCACTTGGATCCTAGCACTTCCAAGTTCCATTGCGCTGGGTTCTTTAAAACGCAGTCCACCCAGGCGTTCCGCTCAAACCACAGAACGGCTATTTCCCAAACACATGTGACAATTCCCCGATCGGAATACAATTTGAATTCACTTGGCTGATCTTTCCTTGCAAGATAAACAAAAAGCTGCATCATGTTGGAGTCGATCCACCAATTCAGGATCGCAAAGCAACCTTCTTTTCCCTCATGCAGGATCAGCGTTGCGACTCTGTACGTGTCCAATTCGTAAATCTGGGCTTTCTCCAGCCATCGCTGCAACTGCTGTTTTGCAAATGAAAGGTTCACATCGCTAACCCGGTCTGACAAGATCGAAATGCTATAGATTTTGATCCGCCAGCCGTCTAGCTCAAACAGCTCGACAAATCGAACTGGCCTCGCTTAGTATTCCTGAATAAGAGTCATGCCAATCCAAGTCGTTTCTTGATAATGTTTAGGTGATACGTAATGTGCCCTACCTGAATATAGGCCAGTGCTCGTACCGTGATCTCATGGTCTGAGGTGACCCCGCGATTGTTCCAATCATCCGCTCGAATCCGCCGCATCAACAGTATGTTCGCTTGACGACAAAGAATTAGCTCTTCCACGAGCGACTTCAGTGATGGATTGGCATAATCGTGATTTTCCACGTACAGGTTTTGGTCCATTCCATGTAGGGGCTGAAAGTCAGCGGACGCAAAACGGTGCATTCGATCTGCGAACACTCGATCGGTGTCGATCATGTGGCCCACGACTTGCTTTATAGTCCATGTATAGGGAGCATGCAGCACCACCGCCTGCTCTTCCGTAATGTCTCGAAAAAAAACGACCGTATCGGACACCTGAGCTTCCGCCAACGCAATCAAATCACCCTCGGGAACTTGACGGACATAGGTTGCATAGTATTCAAAGTATTCTTTTGCAGCGGGTGGTTGCTGCGGAACTCCCGAAGCGAGCAATAGCGAATTCATTCTAAATCCTACATTCACTAGAAGACAACTCGAACCCAGTTGAAACTCACACCAGTTTAACGTGCTGCTGGCCCCACAGAAGATCCAGAATACAGATTTACTTGAGGTCCAAAGTCTACTATTCGTGTCACAGCAGTATTCGGCGAGAAAGCATCTTGGCTATTGCTTTGGCCGAGTTGCAAAACGCTGAAGCCCTGCTCGCACCGCGGGCGACATCAACAACGGATAAAACAGCGTTCGCTCAGCTTCGAAGCCAGCAACGCGAGAGTCCTCGTTTCCAATCTTGACCGCGAGGGAAATTGCAGATTGCGATTGAGGGAACTGCTTGTCGAGCAATTCGTTATGAAACTTAGCAACAATATCTTTTCTAGTTCCCACACCTGAGTGGCCCGCTCGCATTGCGTCAATTCTCGCGAGATGGTCGGCTCGCAAGAACTGCGTTATGTCATTCTCGATGGAATGCTCCGTGAAAAGCGAGTCAACGAGTCTCCATTCCAATGCGCGATGTGAGTTTACGGGATCACCGCTAAGCAACATTTCAAGACCGTGTTCGTATCCCACGATTTCAACGAGTCGTTGCGTCCCACCCCAACCAGGCATCAACCCAAGCTTCGCCTCCGGCATGCCCAATATCGTTGATTCCGCATCGGCAGCGATCCGATAGCGACATGCCATTGCAAACTCGAGTCCGCCGCCTAAGCAGGGGCCTTGAATCACTGCAAGGGTTGCGATTGGATAATTCTCCAGTTTCTGCAAGACCGTTTGCCCCTTTATAAGAAACGACTGGATTTCCAAATCCGTTTTAATCGCCAAGATGCGGTTGAGATCAGCACCAACAATAAAGCCTTTTCGCTTGCCGCTTCGGAAGATAAGCGGCCTCGGCGCTTGATTGCGTTGCATCTCGTCCAACACGATGCCCAACTCGTCAAAAACCTCGTCGAAAAGAACATTGACGGACCGCTCGGCCACATCGACCCAGACAGTTACGCGTCCAGGGATCGACTCGTCGAGACGCAAATGTTGTAGTTGAGCTTTCATCGCTTCTCGATCGGTAGCCACTCGCGTGAATCTGGCCCAACATATTCAGCACCTGGGCGAATAAGACGGTTGTCGGCTCTCTGCTCAAAAATGTGCGCAGCCCAACCAGTTATTCGAGACAACACGAACAAAGGAGTGAACATGGGGGTTGGGATCCCGAGGCATCTAAAAGCGGACGCACTGTAGAAGTCGAGATTGGGAAACATTCGCTTCTCGCGTCGCATGACTTGTTCGATGCGTTCCGAAACGTCATACATCCCTTGTTGTCCCGTCTCTGCGCACAACTGCTTAGACCAGCCCTGAATAATGTCCGATCGAGGATCGCAGGATTTGTAAACGCGGTGGCCGAAGCCCATGATCTTCTCTTTCCTCGCCAGCATTTCCAGCAGCGACTTTTCAGCCACATCTGGATCTTGAAATTGCTCAATAAATTCCATCGCCGCTTCATTGGCACCGCCATGTAGTGGCCCTCGCAACGCGCCGATCCCCGCTGTGATGGCGGAGTGAAAATCAGAAAGGGTCGATGCTACGATCCGCGATGTAAAAGTGGATGCATTGAACTCGTGTTCTGCGTACAGGATCATTGAAACATCGAAGGCACGTCGATGGGTTTCGGAAACTGTTTTGCCGTGGAGCATTTGGAGAAAGTGCTCGGCGATCGAATTGCAATCCAACTCCACATTGATCCGACGCCCGTGTTTCTGGAACTGATACCAGTAGACCAGTATCGAGGGCATGCAGGCCAATAGCCTTTCCGCATGCTTAAGCTGATCGTCGAATCTCAGCTCCGGCTCCATCGTCCCCAGTGCGGAACATCCGGTCCTGAGAACATCCATCGGATGCGATGAGGCTGGCAATTGTTCCAGAACCGTTTGCAGAGGCACTGGAATTCCGCGACTCTGCTGTAGTCGGACGAGAAAACGGGCTAGTTCGTCCGCCTTTGGCAACTCGCCGTGGAGCAGCAGGTAAGCGACCTCCTCGAATCCGGCATGAGCGGCCAAGTCCTCGATGGAGTACCCAAGATACGTAAGGCCAAAGCCATCTACTCCTACAGTGCTCAAGCGGGTTTTGCCAGCAACGATGCCTTCAAGTCCACCTCGATTTGCACTGCTCATGTTTTGGACCTTAGTTGATTGATTCGTTCTTCTGCGGAGAGATAATTTAGGACGTCATAGAGTTCGGCGCGGGTTTGCAGTGTATCCAGGATCGCTTGTTGAGATCCATCGCGTCGAATCGTTTCGTAAGTGGATCGGGCTGCCGCGTTCATCGCTCGAAAGGCTGTCAACGGATAGAGAACCAATTGAACGCCCGATTCTTTCAATTGCGACAATGTAAAAGTCGGCGTGCGACCGAATTCAGTCAGATTTGCCAAAATGGGAACTCGGAGTTCGTCCGAGAATCGCTTAAAGTCATCAAGTGTCTCGACCGCTTCGGCAAAGATCATGTCCGCTCCGGCAGCCACGTAGGCTCGCGCTCGCTCAATCGCCGCATCCATCCCTTCTACAGCGACAGCATCTGTGCGAGCCATGATGACAAAGGTGGAGTCGTTTCGACTCGCAACCGCAGCCTCTACCCGGGCTTGCATTTCTTTTGTTTCGACAAGTTCCTTTCCGGGACGATGGCCGCACCGTTTGGCAGCGACCTGATCCTCCATATGAATGGCAGCCACGCCAGCCCGTTCAAGCTCGCGAATTGCTCGCTGAATGGTGAGTTCGGTTCCCCAGCCTGTGTCGATATCGACCAGAAGAGGCAAGGAACAAGCTGCCGTGATGCGTGACGCGTCCTCAACGACATCGTTCAAGCTTGTAATCCCTAGATCAGGTAGGCCATGCGAAGCATTTGCGACGCCTGCACCGGATAGATAGAGAGCCTTGAATCCCGCCTTGGCTGCTTGCATAGCGCACAAGGCATTGATTGCCCCGACTATTTGAAGCGGCGACTCTAGGCTCAACAGAGTTCGGAATTGCATCCCAGGGCTGGGGCTAGACATTGTCAACTTCCTAATGCAAAAGGATCCAGGTACCTGTGCATCTTCTGCGATAGCAGTGTGGTACGCAAGGATGGGAACGCCAACGAATTATTCGGGTTGCGGGTGCTGGAGTGGCCAAACCAGCGAATAGCGGAGGCGATTTACACCGTCGTTGACTTAAGCAGCTGTTGTGGTTAGTCTAATTGTTTGGTTGAAACACCCACTTTTCACCATCCCACCCAACCAAACGCGCATAACCAGAGCCTGTTTCGTTTTCGGCTCAAACCGGCCCACCTCGCACAACGAAGCCCGCAAGCAAAGATGTTATCGCGGGCCCAAACACGGAGATCGATTCTATGTCGCTTGGCATCCGCCGCACAGTTTCCATGGCTGCGAGGTTGGCATCGACCGCAGCAGGTTTTTGTGTTCTTTTGTTTTGTGCTTCCAATTCAAACACGCTTATCTGCGCTGAATCGCCAACGTCCGCTGTACCTAGCTTTGCCAAAGATGTCTTACCGATACTTCGAGCCAATTGCATTGGTTGTCATCAAGATGCAAAAAAACTTGGCGGTTATCTGATGACGGATTTTGAAGGACTTCTAAAAGGAGGCGAATCGGGCTCCAAAGCGATTGTCCAAGGCAAATCCGTTGAGAGCCATTTGATTCATGAAATCGTTCCTGTTGACGGCAAGGCCTCAATGCCAAAGAAAGGCAAATCTCTGAGCGATACCGAAATCGATGTGATAAGGCGTTGGATCGACGCTGGTGCGATCAACGATTCCAAAGTGATTGGCCCGCGATATTCGCTCTCCAATCCGCCGTTGTACGCTCGTCCGCCCGCAATTGGTAGCTTAGATTTTTCCAAGGATGGAAAGCAAATTGCCGTTTCGGGATTCCATGAGACCCTGTTGTTCAGTGCCGAGAACGGGCAACTGCAGCAAAGACTGGTTGGCTTTAGTCCTCGCGTTGAAGCCCTAAGTTATTCGCCGGATGGGAAATGGTTGGCCGTTGCTGCTGGCGAACAAGCTGTGGGTGGCGAGCTACAAATTTGGGATGTCGCATCGAATCAACTTGAACGAAGCCTGCAACTCGGGAACGATACGCTTTTCGGTGTGAACTGGTCGCCGGATTCCGCGCTCATTTCGTTTGGGATGACCGACAATACAGTTCGAGCTGTTAATCTCGATGGGGAACAAAAACTTTATCAACGCTCCCACGAAGATTGGCCGCGAGCGACCGTTTTTACGCCGGAAGGCAAGCACCTGCTCTCGGCAAGCCGCGATATGACAGTGAAATTGATCGAGGTCGAAACGGAAAGATTCGTAGACAACATCACCTCGATAACACCGGGGGCGTTGCGTGGCGGAGTTCAATCGCTTGCTAGCCATCCCACGCGAAACGAGATTTTGGTGGGTGGTGCGGATGGAACTCCCAAGATCTATCGCGTGTTTCGCCAGACGGCTCGCGTCATTGGTGACGATGCCAATTTGATTCGACAGTTGGACGCGTTACCCGGTCGAATCTTTAGTGTGGCGATCAGTCCCGACGGTCGATACTTGGCCGCAGCCGCGACCTTGGACAACAAAAGCACAATCAAGGTCTGGTCCTACGACGTTGACGCAACGTTGCCGAAGGAAATCAAAGACATTCAAGCCAAGCGAGTTGCTTCGCTCAAGCCCGACGAAAAGAAAAAACTTGAGGAATACGTAACGGCGCAACCTCAATTGATTTCGACTTGGACAATTCCGACGGCCGCAGTCTATGCGATCGCTTTGGACGCAAATGGCCGTCTAGCTGCAGGCGGTTCCGATGGTCGCCTGCGTGTCTGGAATTGCACGAATAGCGAGCCAGTTTTCGATATCGATGCTACTCCAAGCTCGACAAAAGCGGCAACGGATTCAGATACGCTTGCTGCACTTCGGACCAAGCGACTTGCAGAAATCGCAACGGTGCACTCGAACGAGCGAGAGTCTAGCGAGTTCCTAACGGAGACGGACGGATTCTCGGTTTCGCAAGTTGTTTCCATCGACGTTCAGCCCAAATCGTTGGAACTCGATTCGTGGAATGGTTCAGCGCAAATTATCGTTTCCGCAACGATGGAAAATGGAGACGTACGGGACGCAACCCGAATTGCCTCGCTCACATCGTCGTCCGCCAACATATGGCTTTCGCGACGCGGTTGGGTGCAGCCGTTGGAAAACGGGACCTGTGATATCGAAATCCAAATTGGCGGCCATAAAAAGTCATTGCCTGTGACAGTAGCGATGGATTCGAAAAGGCCGATGGACTTCATTAGAGATGTCAACCCTGTCCTTTCGCGCGTCGGTTGCAATTCAGGGACGTGCCATGGCGCTCAAGCGGGCAAAAGCGGATTCAAGTTATCGTTGCGTGGATACGATCCGGTGTATGACGTTCGGTCCCTGGCAGATGACTTGGCGGGCAGACGCATCAATCCGTCATCACCAACCGATAGTTTGATCATGACCAAACCCTTGGGATTGGTCCCGCATGTGGGTGGAAAACTATTTGACGCGGGCGACAATCATGCTCTGGTCATTCGCCAGTGGATTGCCGAGGGAGCAAACGTTGACACAGCCAGCTCAAAGGTTGCGAAGATTGAGGTGTCGCCGTTGAACCCAATCGCTCCAATGCCAGGTACTGTCCAGCAACTGCGTGTTGTCGCAACCTATCCGGACGGCAAAACGCGCGACGTTACGCGTGAAGCTTACATCGAAACCGGTAACGGCGAAGTTGCAGCGGTGATTGAGGGTGGCAGAATCCAATCGATCCGTCGTGGCGAAGCGCCTATATTAGCTCGCTACGAAGGTGCATACTCTGCGACGACCCTGACCGTCATGGGAGATCGATCTGGATTCGATTGGAACTCTGCACCAACCGAAAATCCCATCGATGCGTTAGTCGCCGCAAAATGGGAACGCATGAAGATCAAGCCCTCGGAGCTTTGTAGTGATGCCGATTTCTTGCGACGCGTGACGTTGGATCTATCGGGGTTGCCTCCGACGGCGGATCGAGTTCGCGAGTTTCTCGCCGACGCAACACCGACGCAAGAAAAACGAGAAAAGCTCATCGACCAGCTGATTGCAAGCGAAGCCTTTGTCGACCATTGGACCAGCAAATGGTCGGACTTGTTGCAGGTTAATTCCAAGTTCCTTGGGAAGGAAGGTGCGAAGAAGTTCCGAGAGTGGATTCGCGAGAGCGTTTCCAACAACCAACCTTACGACAAGTTCGTGCACGAGATCGTGACCGCATCGGGTTCCAATCGCGAGAATCCAGCTGCTTCTTATTACAAAATCCTTCGAACTCCTGAAGATACTCTCGAGAATACAACACATTTGTTTTTGGGGGTGCGGTTCAACTGCAACAAGTGCCACGACCATCCCTTTGAGCGATGGACACAAGACCAGTACTACGAAACCGCGGCGTATTTTGCGCAGGTTTCGCTGAAGAAAGACAACGAGTCTGGTGACAAGACCATCGGCGGGAGCGCGGTCGATGGCGCAAAACCGCTTTATGAAGAAGTGTCCGATGCCACCACGGGAGAGATGAAGCACCAGAAGACGCAACAAGTTGTTGCGCCGAAGTTTCCGTTTCAAGCAGAACACGCTGTCGAATCCGAGGGCTCACGGCGCAAGCAGTTCGGCGCATGGCTTACGAGCCCCAAGAATCCCTACTTTGCCCGAAGCTACGTGAATCGTATGTGGGGATATTTGCTTGGCAAGGGATTGATTGAGCCCATTGACGACATTCGCGCGGGGAACCCGGCTAGCATTCCGGAACTTGTCGAATTTTTGGAAAAGGATTTCGTTGCAAATAACTTTGATGTTCGGCATTTGGTGCGTACCATTTGCAGGTCGAAGATCTACCAATTGTCGATGGAATCCAATCAATGGAATGCTGACGACGATCGCAACTATTCGCATGCGTTGCCGCGGCGACTGCCGGCCGAAGTGCTGTATGACGCCATTCATCAGGTGACCGGATCCATATCGAAGCTACCTGGAATGACGCCTGGTGCGAGAGCTGCGTCGTTGTCGGATGCCGAATCGGGCCTAAAGGATGGTTTTTTGACGAATCTTGGACGCCCACCCCGTGAGAGTGCATGCGAGTGCGAACGTTCGAGCGAATTGCGACTCGGCTCCATCATGGCGCTAGTCAGCGGCCCAACTCTGGGATCAGCGATTTCGGATGAAACGAACTCGATTGGGCAAATGGTCAAGCAATTTTCGAACGACTCGGAACTCATCAACGAGTTGTTCATGCGTGTCTTGAGCCGCCCAGCTACCCCAGCTGAAATCAAGGCAGCAACCTCGGTCACGAGTCTGATCGCAACAGATCATGAGGCCCTTTCAAAGTCGCTCGCAGAACGCGAAGCTTGGTGGCTCGAGGAGAAGCCAAAGAGACAAGCCCAACAAGATGCGGACCGTGTCGAAAATCAGTCCAAACTGGCGGCTCGCATTGAACTCATCCAGCCGGAACGGGATGCGGCCGAAAAGAGTCGCGTGGAGCGGAGCGCGGCGGCCAAAGCTGCGATAGATGCTTTCGAAGCTACATTATCGGATAAGCTAGAAGAGTTTTTGAAAAAGGGAAAGAGCGACACGGTCTGGCGAACCTTGATGCCCAACCATTCGACTGCCTCCAACAAAGCGACGTTGGTTCCGCAAAGCGATCGTTCCGTCATTGCTCGTGGAGCTGCCGAAAAGGGGATTTACACCATCGATACACCGGTTGATTCGTCCGAATTCAACACGATTCGACTAGAGGCGTTGACCGGTTCCGAGTTTAAGACAGCAGGGCCTGGACTCTCCGATAATGGCAATTTTGTGATAACCGAATTAGAGCTATTTGTTGGGCTTGCCGACAAGCCAAAGGACATGCGAAAAATCAAATTGGTAAAAGGCCTGACGGACTTCGACCAATCCGGTTTCTCTGCTGCGGCAGCGATCGACAACAAGCCTAAGGATCAAGGTGGCTGGGCCATTGCCGGCGCAGAGCTAACGGAACACTGGGCCGTGTTTGCGACCGAAGAACCGGTCAAGCTGCAACCGGGCGAAGTTATCCAATGGCGTATTCATCAATTCCACGACGCCGTCAATCATCGGCTCGGGCGATTTCGATTGAGCGTTGGCAACCGCACAGGCGATTTGACCCTCGGCTTGCCCGAGTCTTTTTCGGCGATTGCTCAAGTTTCAAAATCCGCCTGGACCGAGATGGTTACCAAGGAATCGTTGGGCTACTTCCGAGTCTCGTCCGCGGAACTAAAGAAGCTCAAGGAGACACTGAACAAGGAAAACAAACCCCTTGCCGAAGACGAGCAGGTAGCGACGCTCAAAAAGAGAATCGAGAAATTGTCGACACCGATCGCGGACGAAAGCAGGTTGGTACGATTGCGAGGCGACGTCAAGGAAAGCGAGACGCAGCGGCTCCATTCTAGACTGACAGCAGCCGAAGACATTGCCTGGGCCTTGATCAACAGTCCTGCATTTTTGTTCAATCACTAACCCGTAGCACAGGCTGCCAGCCTGGAAAAAAGAAATAAGGAATAAAAACTATGTTTCGATTGATCGGCAGTGCAGGCAAAGATCTTTGTGATCGCCACCTTACGATTTCGCGTCGTGACGTGTTGCGAGTCGGAGGCTCGGGTTTGTTCGGCATAAGCTTAGCGAACTTACTAAAACTAAAATCCGCACAAGCGAACGAACCGTCTAAAGCACCTGGGTGGAATAAAGCCAAACGGATGATCATGGTGTATCTCCAAGGTGGGCCAAGCCATCTGGATTTGTGGGATCCGAAGGAAAACGTTCCCGACAAAGTAAAGAGCGTCTTCGGGAACATTTCGACTAAGATCCCAGGCATTCAGTTCACCGAAAACTTGCCGCGTTTAAGCACCATTAACGACCGATTCACGATGATTCGATCGATGAGCTATACGCCCAACGGCTTGTTTAATCATACGGCTGCAATTTATCAAATGATGACCGGCTACACGACGGACAAGGTGAGCCCATCGGGCCAACTCGAACCTCCGACGCCCAAAGACTTCCCAAATTTCGGTTCGAACATTGTGCGATTGCGGCCAGCCGACGAACCGATGTTACCGTTCGTGACGCTACCGAGACCGCTTCAAGAATCGAATGTCGTTGGCAAGGGTGGGTACGCCGGATTTCTGGGCAAGGCTTACGATCCGTACACTTTGTTTCCAGATGGCGACGATTTGGATGTAAACAAGATGGACCGAATCAACGTCAGCGACTTGCAGCTGCGACCAGAGGTGTTCGCAGTCCGGTTGCAACGCCGAGCCGCCTTGCGAGACCTGATCAACGCGCAGATGCCGATCATCAATGCTGCAGTTGAGAATCAGCAACTCGACGAATATTTTTCGCAGGCGCTGTCATTGGTTGTGTCTGGTAAAGCCCGAGAAGCCTTTGACTTGAGCCAGGAAGCAGACGTACTTCGCGACGCATACGGACGAAATGCGTTTGGGCAAAGCTGCTTGCTAGCGAGACGATTGGTCGAAGCGGGGACGAGGGTGGTAGAGGTGATTTGGCCCAAGGTTGCCAACAGCGACAACCATTCTTGGGATCACCACGTCGACTTGTCCAAGCGAATGAAGAATCAATCGGCGCCGATGCTAGACGCAGGCTTGACGACGCTCATCGAGGATTTGGATCAACGTGGCTTGCTGGAGGACACCCTGGTGGTAGCGGTCGGCGAGTTTGGCCGATCGCCAGAGCGCGGCGTCAGTACAAGCGGAAATGGCAACACAGACGATGGTCGGGACCACTGGCCGTATTGTTACACCGCGGTGGTGGCTGGGGCAGGCACCAAACGAGGTTATGTTCATGGAAAGAGCGACAAGACGGCGAGCGCACCGGTTGAATCACCACTTCATCCCGCACAGCTTTTGGCCTCGATCTATCATTCGTTTGGCATCGATCCAGAAACGATCGTCTACAATCACCTCAATCAGCCGCGAGAGCTGGTGAAAGCATTGGCTGTTCCGGAGTTGTTTGCTTAGGCGGCGGCGCACTCAGAACTACCGTTGTGGAATTCGCCAGAATTCC
>JANMNR010000122.1:0-2016 GCA_031368325.1 Pirellula sp. | reverse complement strand
CGGTTCGGAAGGTTCTTGAATCGGCTGCTCTTCCGACTAGTAAAACCACCGGCTCGTTACCAGATCTTTCGAAGATTTTACAAGGTGCTTTCGAACGATTCCATTGCCCGCTTTTACTCGCATCGATTTACTTGGCGAGATGCGTTTCGCATCGTTGTTGGGTGGCCCCCTGGTGGACTTCAACCCGCTCGATTTCTAGGCTCCTTTCGGAAAGTTTTGGATAAAGCCTCCTCGAAACGACACTCGCAGCCGACGACCAATGCACTGAAGGAGATGGGAACATGAGTATCGTAGATCGCCTCGAAGTAAAAAGGGATCCCTTAAATCGTTCGAAAATCTGCCGGGAATTGGTTCGAAGAAATCTGTCGAACCCGGCCGAGCAGTTTTTAGATCGAACCGGTAAACGAATTCGCAGCTCCGTCGTAGATTTGGCTTTTGAAATTTCGGGTGGCTCGGGGCAGGTGCCACCATGTCTTGGAGAAGCCATCGAGTGGCTTCACGCAGGCTCTTTGGTCATCGATGACATTCAAGATGAGTCGCCATTACGGCGTGGCCATCCGTCGCTCCACATGCAAATCGGGGTGCCTTTGGCATTGAACGCTGGCAATTGGATGTACTTCCAAGCTCTTGAAAAATTGTTCGACGACTCGATAGGTCGCTCCATGCAAAATCGGCTATTGCAACAGATAGTCCGAACGGCTTTGCGTTGCCATCGCGGCCAATCGCTGGATTTGGGAAGCCAGGTCAATCGGATCGATCCATCATGTATTCAAAATGTCGTCGCGGAAACCAGTCGGTTGAAAACGGGGAGTCTGGTTTCGATGGCAGCGACGTTTGGTGCAGTGGCTGCGGGAGCAAATCTGCGTCTCCGAGAATCATTGTCGAGATTTGGCATGCATGTAGGTATCGCTCTGCAGATGCGTAACGATCTCGAAGAACTGAGATCGATGACGTACGAAAGCAGCGAGTTTAAAACCATCCGAATGGAAGATCTTCGTAATGCTCGCATCACCTGGCCTTGGGCTTGGGCATACTCGGTTTGTTCGCCGAGCGATTTCGCAGCACTGATAAAGCAGCTTACGGAAAGCCGCGAAGACCCACGCGTTCTAACGCTCCTAGCAAATCAATTGCTCAGTCAATCAGAAACGAAGGGAGAAGTCACGATTCAACGTAAGCTCAACCGTCATTTTCGCGAACTAGAAGTTCATGACTTGAATCCTAAGGCGCTTGCCGAGATGAAAAACGTGCTCGCGAGGATTTCTAGTTCAGGACGCGATGAGAGGAAAGATATTGATGCAAGAATCCAATAATAGCACCCTCGATTCGACGCGTATGACTGGCTTGAAAACCGGCACTCGAGGTCGGGCTGCTGTCATCGGCAGCGGCTTTGGAGGTTTGGCGGCTGCGATACGGTTACAGACGATGGGATTCGAAACAGTCTGCTTCGAGAGCCGCGACCAACCTGGCGGTCGCGCCTACGTGTATCGCGATGGAGGCTTTACCTTTGATGCGGGTCCTACTGTTATCACCGCGCCGAATTGCATCGAAGAACTATTCGAGCTTTCTGGGCGTTCCATGGCAGATTATGTGCATCTGATGCCGGTAGATCCGATGTATCGGCTGCGCTGGATGGACGGTAAAAGTTTCGACTATGTTTCGGACGAATCTCGATTAATTGAGCAGATTCGCCTTTTTGAGCCCCCAGATGTGGACGGATATCGGCGATTCGCCCAATATACCAAACGAGTGTTTCACAAAGGGTACGAGGAGCTAGGAGCCGTTCCCTTTCTCAACTTTCGAGACATGTTGAGGGTTGCCCCAGACTTGATCAAGCTACGGGCTGACCGAAGTGTTTATGGTGCAGTCTCACGCTTTCTTAAGAATGAACATCTGCGTCAGGCTTTCAGCTTCCATCCGTTGCTCGTTGGAGGGAATCCCTTCAGTACCAGCGCGATCTACACGCTGATCCATTGGATCGAACGGCAGTGGGGAGTGTACTTTCCCAAGGGTGGAACG
>JANMNR010000105.1:0-2280 GCA_031368325.1 Pirellula sp. | reverse complement strand
CGATCACTTCAAGAAGATTAACGACAATTATGGCCATCCTGCGGGTGATGCGGTGCTGCGAGTGGTCTCCGCTCGCCTGCGAGAACTCAGTAGCGAGTCGTTGTTAGTCGCTCGATATGGTGGCGAAGAATTCGGGATCATCTTCGAAGGGGAGGTTCTACCAGCCGCAGCTATACTGGAACGGCTCAGATTAACGATCGCGAGTAAGCCAATTGACGCTGAGGGTCAGAAAGTCCCAGTGACAATAAGTTCGGGGCTCGCTCGCATCAAAGAGGACGAGCGGATAGGGAAATTGGTTCGGCGCGCAGACGAAGCGCTCTACGGTGCCAAAACCGGTGGCCGCAATCGCGTCTGCGTTCACAACGGCGTCTTGTGTGAGTCGTTTGGGAAGCCAGCAGCGGCTGGATCGATCGTGACAAATGCCAACGAATCGCTGACGGTCGAGACTCCACCTACCTCGAACGAACTCGAACACCGAGTTCTATCGCGTCTCGATCGACTGATATCCCAAGAAGCGAACCAAAAGGAGTAGTTGGACTTACAACACTATTACCTCTGTGGTTGTCTTGAGCAATGCTCGCCACGGTGTCCCCAAAAATGTGATTAAGTTAAACACTCGAAGCCTTTAGGGATCGAAGTTCCTAAAAGCGGCTACGATCTGTAGGTTCTCGCTCTTCACTTGCGTGCAAATCCATTTTGAAAGCCGGCTGGCACGGTTGTGTGTCGTTTGTCTCGACCGTGCCTGCTAGCCGCTTGTTACCGTGATGAATTCGTCTTGCGATGAGGCTACGTTGTTGGCTCGGCTATCGTCTGCAGCAAACGGCGAACGCTATACTGAGGATTCCTACCGTTCTCAAATTTGGATGGAATCAGCAATGCAACTGGAAACAAACCGTTCCTCATTTCGGCTTATCGTGGCTGGCTTGCTATTGTGTGTTGGCCACGTCGGCGGGCTGACTGCGGACGAAGCCCATCGTCCCAATATTTTGTTCATCTTTGCGGACGACCAATCGTACAAGACGCTGAGTTGTTATGACGGCCATCCAGATTGGGTCGGGACGCCGAATATTGATCGCCTAGCTGCGACTGGAGTTCGATTCGAACGCTCCTATCTGGGCGCATGGTGTATGCCATCAAGGGCTTCGCTGTTAACGGGCCGGCTGCAACATGGAGTTATGTCTATGACCATGGCGGGGCAATATCCAGGCAGCAAGTACGATCCGGTTGCATGCCCGTTTGTCCCAGCCGAGTTTCGTCGAGCCGGCTACCATACAGCTCAAATTGGCAAGTGGCACACCGGTACCGATACCGGGTTCGGGCGAGATTGGGATTACCAAATTGTCTGGAATCGCCCTGGGCACCCGGAGAATGCAGGCGCTTACTATCATGGTCAAGTCCTGACAACCAATGGTGTCGATCAACTGCAGGATGGATACTCCACGGACAATTACTCCAGGTGGGCTGCAGAATACATCGAAGGAAAGCAACGCGATCCGTGCAAGCCTTGGTACCTTTGGCTCTGCTATGGTGCCATCCACGGACCGACCACTCCTGCAGACCGTCATCAAGGAACACTAGCTGGCAACCGAGCGATCGCACCAGTCGACCTCATCCAGATGGGCAAAAACAAGCCGAGCTACTTGAAAAAGATACAGGCCTGGACCAAAGACGAAAGTGGACGCCCCGTCATGGCGAGCAAGGGCAAGAAGAAAGACAATTTCGACGGCGGTGCCCCGGGGCTAAGTTTGGACAGTTGGATTCAGCAAGTCAACGAATGCAATCGAGCGGTGGATGAAGGAGTTGGTCATGTTCTCGAGGCCCTTAAGAAGAGTGGCCAACTTGAGAACACGTTGATCGTTTATGCGGCCGATCAAGGCTACGCGTTAGGTGAACATGGTCTCAACCAGAAGATTGCACCGTACGATGCCTGTATCTCTTCTCCGTTGATCGTGAGTTGGGCGAAAAAGATCCCACAAGGCAAAGTGTGCAAGCATCCGGTCAACGCACCAGACTTGGTTGATTACTTCTGTCGTTCAGCCAAAGTGACATTACCATGGAAAACTCATGGACGCGACATTCGCCCTCTCCTGCTAGATCCAGAAACAACGTCCTGGAATTCGCCGACTCTCATGACGAGTACTGCGCGGAGTTATGGCGAGGAGACCGATGTGATTCCAACCGATGAGTCCTTGACCTCGGCAGGCAATGTCCCTTGGTACGCTCTTTTGCGCGATGGCCGATACAAATACATCCGAACCTTTGTAGAGGGCGAGACGGAAG
>JANMNR010000084.1:0-15423 GCA_031368325.1 Pirellula sp. | reverse complement strand
CTATTTGTTTAGATAGAGCAACAGCGACTGTTCGAGTTGCCTTGGATGGAAACCGAAAGGCCCTCTTCCATTCTTGAATGCGATCCGACCGGTCTCGTCGATAAGATAAAGTCGGTTAGGCATTCCGCTGTAAACGGAGCCGACAACGTCATCCACGCCATCGATCAAAAACGGAATATCAATGTCGAGATGCTTTTGACAGGTCTCGGCAATCGAACGACGATCCGAATCCGATTTGGGTTGCGACAAGTCGATGCCGACTCGCTGATTGCTCATCATCCACCAACCATCACTTGGATGCGATTCACGAACGTACACCAAAAAGAACTTGGCGCGATCTTGGTAGCGATGGTAGAGCTTTTCGATGTTGCCCGATTGGCTACGAAATGGACCACATGTAAAGTTCCCAAAAATGAGGACGATCGGTTTATCGCCGACCTCCTTCGAGAGAGTAACTAGCTTTCCATCCAGAGTCATTAGCGTAAAGTCGGGAGCTAGTTCATCGAGATTAGGCCCTGGCTGAAGCGACCCAATCTCTTGATTCTTGAGCCCAAGAACGAGTGTGTTGCGACTCGGTTTGTCAGGACGCTTCATTCGATCAATTGGTGGCGTAGTTGGTGAAGGTGGCGTGGGGATGAATCGTTCTCGCAAATCGTCGAGCGCTAGGTACCCTTCGTTATCTGCCCCCAGATGCTCAAACATGTCCAAAAACTCATCGCGTGTCAGCTTCCCGTTGGCGTCCCGATCTGCCATAAAGAACATCATGAAGCCAGGGCTTGCAGCGAGCGAGTGTTTGGACCAGTCGAAATCTGCTTCCGTCAACTGATTGTCCTCGTTTCGGTCCAATCTCGCAAAATCCTCTTTGCTTCCGGCGAACTCCGACGCGACTACCTTGCCGTCTTGATCGGTGTCAAAGCGTTTTCGAACATACTCCCAACCGAACCGAGTCTGCGACTTCGCTTTCTTAAACCAACCGTCATCCGAGTTGAGCGTGCTTCCGCTTAGAATTCCGTCCAACATGGCGATCGCTTCTGAGTCGTTCGGTAACGAATCCCGCAATTCCTTGACGATCGCTTTTGCCGCAGGAGTCAGCGGATCGTCCTCCGACGCAATAGGCTTGGCCGCCGGTTCATCGGACAATGCGAACTCGGTGAATGCGAATACGGTCAGCGGAACAATTATCCAACACAGTAGTCGTGTCATTATGCAATTATTCTTTCTTTTCATTCCACGCTCCAATTTAGGCAATAATTTGAAGGTTTCTTCCTTAATGAATTTACCCGTTCCCAATTGGTGTTGCGGCAAGGGAAGCAGTTCTTGCAATAGGTATGACAGTTTATCATTTTTTGGAAGTAAGTTCATTTCCTTCGAAAATCGTTCGCTCAGCATTTTCCCTGCTATCCATCTGTAAAGATAAGTCCTGCTTGGCGGTCTGCCCCGTCGATTGCTCGAGAAACGGTCCAACGCTAAGCTAACGCTCTCACCCGACGGCTCGCGCCGATTCGCGAACAAAAAGAACCGGTGCAAACGCATGCTTGACGAAATTGAGTCCGATCCAGCCGAGTTGCAGAATCAGATTGCTTACGATCGGATGGCCAGAAGCGGCCATATCCTGGCCAAAACTGTCACGGCTGACGAGTTGCGCCGACCGCTCGAGATTGTTGACGGTGCTGGTTGGTTGGGTGGATCGATTCGGGGCTGGCATGTGTTGTGCTTGGCCGCAGCAGGCGGTCGTCACAGCGCACTCTATCATGCGGCTGGTGCTGTGGTGACCGTGCTCGATATCAGCGATGGCATGCTCGAATTGGATCGGCGTGTGTCCCAAGAACTAAGATTCAATGTTCGCTTGATCCAAGGCACGATGCTCGACATGTCTATGCTCGCCGACGGAGAGTTTGATTTAGTGATTCAGCCTGTGAGCACGTGTTACGTGTCCGACGTATCACGCGTCTTTTCTGAAGTATCGCGTGTTTTGAAGCCTAATGGACTGTATGTTTCTCAGCACAAGCAACCCATCAATTTGCAGGCTTCGCTTAAGACGAGGCAAAACAAGTACACCCTCGAAACAGAAGTCGGCGCAGTTGCCTTGCCTGCCAAGGCGGACGAGCCAAGTTCGCTCCGCGAGCCAAGCACACGGGAGATTGCTCACAGCCTGGAATCGCTCCTGGGTGGAATATGTCGCAACGGGATGGTTATCGAGGATATCCACGAACCCAATCATGCTAAAGCCGATTCGGTCGCCGACACCATGGGGCACCGGAGCCGATTCGTCCCGCCCTATTTGAGAATCAAAGCGAGGAAGTCAGCAACAAACTCGCAACATATCACTTCACTCATTCTCCCATCCTAGTTCCGTGTACCGCGTTAATGTGTCTCGATGCAGTCTTGAACGCGTTCATTCCTTTATGGCCAAGATTGCATCCAGCGGAACGGAGGTTTGGAATCCCTGTACCGTTCCAAAGCCAGCTTGTTTTAGGAGTGCCGCGTATTCGGACAATGTACGTTCGCGGCCCTCGGTGCATACGATCATATTGAGAGATTGCATCAGCGCCCACCGAGGCCCTGTCCCATCCTCCCATAGGAGCTTTTCTCCAATGAGCAGTCCGCCACCTTGAGGCAGCGCGTCGAAGATTCGTTTTAGCAAGATGTGGATTTTGGGTTCGCTCCAATCATGCAGGATGCGGCCGAGGGCATAAAGGTCCGCTGCCGGAAGCGCATCTTGAAAGAAGTCCCCACCCACAACGGACATTCGGTCTGAGACCCCAGATTTGAAAACCATGTTATTGGCCAACCCCAGAGCATGGGGCAAATCGAAAACGATTCCTTGCATCGAAGCGTAACGCTGGCACGCGGCAATCGCTAAATGCCCTGTCGCACCACCCAAATCAGCCATCACCTTGAAACGCGAAAGATCGAAGGCATTGACAATGTGTGGCGACGTAATCATGCCGAAGCCGTGCATCCCCATCAGGAACTCCTGCATGGCTTCGTCGGTTCGAAAGAAATGCGAAAAAATGGGTCCATCGAAGTCGAACGTCTGCTTCCATCGATGCGACCCTTCGCGTACGGCGTCCTCGAGGTTGGCCCACATTTTCCACATAACTCGGTTGGAATAGTGAATGTAACCGGTCATCCGGCGCGGACTCGCCTGCGTCAGATAGGTCTCGGCAACAGGTGTGTTGACGTATTCCTCGCCATTGCGGGAAAGCAATCCAAAGGCGACGCAACTATTGAGCAGGGTCATGAGAGCCAAACGATGGCATTGCATCTCAATGGCAAGTTCGTCCAGCATTCTAGGTTCCGTTAGGCAATCAAACACGCCCAGTTCGACGGCTGCAAACATGGTTTTTGATCTCCGAAAAGCCTCCAAGAGATCGAGAACGATCGCAGGGTCCGGGGGGCTGTCAGAGGCCGCGGATGGTGAACTGTTTTGGAAAAATATTTCACTCACTGAACTTCCCCATCGCTTCGCTCGACTCTCCCGGATGTGGGAGAGTTAAAAACCGGACTCTCCCAACGTCGGGAGAATTATTAATACCAGTGTTGGTCACTACTCAAACCGAAGTAGCGCGTATTTCTTTTTGCCTACTCGGAGAACTATTACCGAATCTCCGACCAAATCCGATGTCGTCAGCATTCGGTCAATGGCGGCGATCTTGCGATTATTGACATACACAGATCCACCCTCAATCGATCGGCGCGCTTCACCCTTGCTCGAGGCCAGCGACACTGCCACCAATGCATCGTTCAACGTTAAGCCATTTTCCAGGAGCGACTTTGGTCTCGTACTGCTTGGAACGTCCGCAAAGATCTCGTTCAGTTCTTTTTCGCTTAGCGAATCAATCTCTGCACCAAATAGAGTTTGAGTCGCTCGCAATGCCGATTGCAAGCCGGACTCATCATGAACGAGTTTAGTAAGCGATTCTGCCAACCGACGCTGGGCTGCCCCTGGCTTTTGTGGCAACGACGCTTCGATTTCTAAGTACTCCTCGCGAGTCACATCCGACAAGAATCGAAGAACCATCAAAACATCCGCGTCCGCGACGTTCACAAAATACTGGTAGAACTCGTAAGGCGATGTTTTCTCGGGCGAAAGCCAAACCGCCCCCTTTTCCGTTTTGCCCATCTTGCGACCATCGGATGTCGTTAGCAGTGGGCAAGTCAAACCGTAAAGCTGTTGACTCAACATCCTACGTCCAAGATCGATACCAGCGGTGATGTTTCCCCATTGATCGCTGCCTCCAATCTGAAGCTTGCAGTTGCGATGCTCTGCGAGATAGGCGAAGTCATACGCTTGCAAGAGCATGTAGCTGAATTCGGTGAAACTCAAGCCGCTATCCTGCCGCTCAAGTCGGCTTTTGACGGAGTCCTTGCCAAGCATAACGCTGACCGGGAAATTTTTGCCTACATCGCGAAGGAAGTCTAAAAAGGAAAAGGATTGCATCCAATCAAAGTTATTGACCAAAACCGCAGCATTCACCCCCTCAAAATCAAGGAAACGTCGCATTTGCGTTCCGATGCTTTCAACATTGTGTTGCAAGATCTCTTTCGAAAGTAGCGTACGTTCATCTGCCTTGCCACTAGGATCGCCGATCATGCCTGTTGCACCGCCAACGAGTGCAATCGGTTTGTGGCCAGCTAGCTGAAATCGCCTCAGCATCATGAGCGGTAGCAGCGACCCTACGTGTAGCGAATCCGATGTAGGATCAAATCCAGCATATAGGACGGTGGAGGATTCCAGTTCTTTGGTGACGGCGGCCAAATCGGTACACTGATGGGTAAGTGCCCGCCATTGAAGTTCCTCGATGATATTCGTTGCAACAGCCATGCTCAGACTTCCTAGTCAAATCGTCGACATACGCGAAAGACCGCAAATACTACAAGAAATATGCGATTAAGGAAACTGGCCGTTCTGCAGGCTGCGGCTAACGAGTCAACTGGACGATCTCAGGCGAAAGAGCGATTTTTCCTTCGTCAAGCCCTACTAACGTAACCAATACTTACAATCGTTTTACAATTCACTGACGCTGAATAGACCATTCGAAATGCATAATCTGTTGCAATACACTCTGTCGCAGTTTCGAGCAGCTGGCTGGTGCCTGGCTGCGGTTCCTGGGTTCCAAGAGGAGTTGATCATGATGAGTCACTATTCGTTTCGATTCTATCTCGCAATGATTGCCTTTGTCGGCATCATGCTGGGAAGCCATTCGCAATCCGTCAGGGCAGAGCAAATCAAGCTCGATGCAGCGCTGGCCAAGCCAACCATGCTGGCCGGTGAAAAGGGTTTGAATTACCTCAAAGTCAAACTGACAGGCTTTGACCTACCGAAGGCATCGGTACGCCCTCCCGTGAACATCGCCATTGTCATGGACCGCAGCGGTTCCATGAAGGGTGAGAAGATCCAGCAAGCGAAACGCGCCGCGCTTGCCGCGATCGATCGACTTCGCGATGATGATATCGTATCGGTTGTTACTTACGACACCAATGTTCGCGTGTTAGTACCCGCTACCAAGGCCAGCGACCGCGATGCGATTCGTCAAGCGATTGAGGGCATCCAAGCCGATGGGAATACAGCTCTCTTTGCTGGAGTCGCCAAGGGTGCATCCGAGGTCCGAAAGTTCCTGGACGACAAGCATGTCAATCGAATCATTCTACTCAGCGATGGACTGGCCAACGTTGGCCCCTCGTCGCCATCGGAACTTGAACAACTCGGCCTATCGTTGCTTAAAGAGAAAATCAGTGTAAGTACGCTCGGGCTCGGTAATGGATACAACGAAGATCTCATGACTAGCCTCGCCGCCGCCTCAAGTGGCAATCACGTCTTCATCGAGAATGCGGACAACCTGGTCGGGGTTTTCAACAACGAGTTCGATGACCTGCTGAGCGTCGTCGCTTCGGAATTCGATATCCAGATCACCCTGACAAGCACAGTGCGTCCCGTTCGTTGTCTTGGCAATAAAGCGGACATTCAGGGCCAAGTTGTTCGTATTCCTCTTGCTCAACTCTACGCCCGACAAGAGCGATACTTTATACTCGAAGTTGAAGTGCCAGCTCGCGAAACTGGGGTGGAATCGACTCTCGCGGACATTCGGGTTCAATACCGTAACATGAACACCCACACCACCGATCAACTTGCTAGCAAGATTGCGGTCCGATACTCTGACAAGCCAGAGAGAGTGGAGTCGGACGTGGATGTGGAGGCAAAGGTGCTGGCCGCAGTCCAAATCGCAGCAGAACGTAATCGCGAAGCCACTGCTTTACGAGACGCTGGCAAGGTGGACGAAGCCAAAATGCTGCTTCTGAAGAATGCTTCGGATCTAGACAGCATCGCTGGATTTAGCCGCAAATACAATTTTGTGTGCCCCGATGTTGAGTTAGGTTGTACGCTTAATAAAGTCCAGTCCGAAGAAATTGCCGACGAGTCCAAGTGGCTCAGAAATCGAAAGGTACAGCGTGAGTATCAAAATGCCACTTCGCAACAACAATCTTATGGTGAGTCCGGAAAGCGAGGAAAGTAACTAGCTTTGCCGATCCGTATTCTTACTGCACTGGTCTGTCTCATCGCTGCTCCCCTAGCCATGCTAGGTTGGATCAGCTTTGGTCTGATTCGAAGTGAAGAGCTGAATGCGAAGCGGCAATTTTCAACTCTGGCCGAAGGCCGGTTGCTAGAGATCATCCGCTCCATCGACGACATCATGTCCAGCCAACTACGGAACATCCAACAAAAAATGGAACCGGACAGTCGGCTTCCGGAGGCCTCCTTTCCGGAACACTTGATGTCGTTAGAGCGGTCGGATCCACACGTGCGTAGGATCATGTGGGTCTCAGCTCGCGGTCAATTGCTCTATCCACCATCCCCCTCGTCGAACACGGGCAACGAGTATTTAATCTACAATGAGTTGTCCTTGATGGCACGACAACGCCCCCCGGTACCCATCGCAATTCGTCGTCCATTGGCCTCAAGAGAGTTGGCCTACCCCAACATATCCAGGCTGCAGTCCACGCAACGAAGCGTTTCGCCGTCGGATTCTAAATCGCAGGCAGATTCCCAAACCCAGCAAACCTCGCTTCCACCGTCTGCCACGGCAACGGAACAAGAAGCGTCGAGCCTTGACTCTCCATGGCAAGTATCCTACTTCGACGAAGGCTTACAGCTAGTTGTCTGGAACGTTCGTACGGATGGATCCGCAACTGGATGTTGGCTCGAACGCGCTCGATGGATTGCAGACTTGGTCGCAAACTTGCCCGACGTGGATCCCTCCACCAGCGATGGCGCAACTGCGCTCGTCGACGCGAACAGTACGGTTGTTTATCGATGGGGCTCACGTTCCATCGCTACGGATGTCCCACTCGCCGAGGCGTCTCTCAAGGAACCACTGGCTGCTTGGCGACTCCGCTACTTTCTGCCAGAAAGTCGTTCCGCCACGTCCACTTGGTTGCGATTTTGGCCGTGGACTTTAGCGATTTCGACCCTTGCTTTGGCGTTATTGACTCTCGGACTCTACGTTACGGTTGCGACGACACAGCAGCTGCGACTTGCAAACCAGCGAGTCAGTTTTGTTGGCCAGGTTTCACACGAACTGCGTACGCCGCTGACAAACATTCGCTTGTATGCTGAGATGGCGAGCCGCGATCTAACATCGGCTGAACCCGCCGTCCACCGGATCGCCGAACGGCTCAACGTCATTGATTCGGAATCCAAGCGATTGAGTCGACTAATATCCGGTGTACTTGAATTCATGCAAGGCAAGAGCAAGGAAACCTCATCCGCATGGCGAAGCGTCGTGCCGGACGAGATCGTCCATCAGGTGCTGACCCAATGTGCTATTTCGCTCGATCGAAGCGGTATTTCGGTTGCAAAAGAGCTCAATGCCAATCGTCCAGTGGAAATGGATTCAGATAGCCTGGAGCAAATCCTCATCAACCTGATTAGCAATGTCGAAAAGTATGCAGCCTCTGGTAAATCCGTGCATGTGAGCACAGCCATCGATGGCGATATTTTGACGTTGGATGTTGAGGATGCGGGGCCGGGCATTCCCCAACGCTACAGCAAACGGGTCTTCCAACCCTTTTTTCGCTTGGACGATGCCAATACCTCGCCGTCAGGAACCGGACTCGGTTTGACGATCGCTAGGAATGCCGCCAAGAGTCAGGGTGGCAGCCTCGAACTGGTGCCGAGCAAGTGCGGTGCCCACTTTCGATTACAGATGCGAATACGACAAAGCATAGTGTTGAACAAGAAAGACGAATCATGAAGATTCTGATCGCCGAGGATGATGCACATACCCGAGCAGCGTTGGTCGAGTTGCTCACGTCGGATGGGCATCATTGCTTTGGGGCGGCTGACGGAATCCAAGCCTCACACTTGTTTAACGAACTGCAACCCGATCTGGTCTGTTTGGATGTCATGATGCCGGGGCGTAGTGGCTACGACCTATGCCGTGAGTTTCGTGGAATTCGATCGGATGTTCCGGTCATTTTTATCACTGCTAAATCTGAACAGTTTGATAAAGTACTTGGACTTGAACTCGGTGGTGATGACTACATCGTAAAGCCATTCGGCTGCCAAGAAGTACTGGCCCGAGTTCATGCCGTCGCCAGACGTTGCCTACGAACCCAAGCAAGCGTCGAACCAAGACTTGAACCAGCATTCGAAATGGATGGTCTCATCGTCTACCCAAAAAAGCTCCGAGCCATTCGTGAAAACTTGACGATCAAACTCACCAGTCGTGAACTGCAATTACTGCAATTACTCTACGAACACAAAGGAGAAATTGTTTCTCGCGATATCATCTTCAATCTTTGCTGGGGTTACTCGCATGTGCCGAACAGCCGAACGCTCGATCAAATGGTAAGCCAGCTTCGTAATCGTATCGAACGGGACCCGAAAAATCCGCGAATCATCCAAACCGTGTACGGAGTCGGCTATTGCTACGATGTTTAATCGATCGAAGCGAAAATCGCAGATTGCGGTGGTTTCGAAATTTACTTCCTTCTCCCGTATTTGCCGGATGCGCAACATCCACGGACTCGCTACTCACGAACGTTCAACTCCAGTTTCCAGCTTTGATCGCTGCGGGTACTCTTGCACCAAAGCTCAAACACGCCAAGCTCCGTAATTCGGCTTTCGAATCGGACCGGAACAACCTGCTCTCCTGCCGTTGCCGATAGCTCCACTTCGAGCGGTGATGTCTCCTCAAGTTCATTGTCGTCCCAGCCCTTCAAATAGGTTCCAGGCTGGTCCTGTTTGCGCACCGTGCTCGAGAAAAATCGGAAACGACCACGTTGTCCAACCTTGAGGCCTACCTCGCGACTTTTAACATCGGTTCGCGTTCCCTCCTCCATGCCCTGTGGAACAACACACAGCGCTTGCAATGGCCTTGCCATGCCGGGGATCGCAGGTCCGGAGGACTCAATTCCTACGTAGTAGCTTCTCGCTGTACCGCCACGGATTCGAATACCCCCTTGATGCTTTGACCAAGCGTAATAGGCTGCTCCGCAAGCAACTGCTTGGTCGAGATCCTCAACTCCGCCTAACACGACCGGCGGTGCGCCATCTTCACTCCAGGACGCCAGTGTTTGCAGCATACGATTGCGGAACGAATCGGAATTGAAAACGCCGCCATTAAATAACAAATGCGTTAACCGAAGTGGAGCTTGCTCCGGTCCTCGTAAATGATCACCCAAAAACGCACTAACGTGCTTGGTAATCGCCGTATCGGATTCAAACGGCAAACCAATCTCTTGGAAACCGCTCGCTCCATCGCGTTCAGGACGTTCATCACGGCCAACCAATGGAAAGAATCCGTCGACCAGAGTTCGCTCGACAGTAGATTTTTCCAGCTCAATCGAGACCGTGCCGCCGATCAACTTGCTACCCCGCCCAAGTACGCTGAGCGGAAATGTTGCCGGTGCCGAATCACCCTTGAGCAACGCTTCTTTCGCAAGCCGACAGGAATGCCAAAGCGATACGGACTGCCACGCATTCAGTTTCGTTCCCTTGTCGGCAAACTGCGTTGCGGCCACATGCGCCAATGTCAAATCCATGTTGTCGCCACCGACCAGCAGATGATTGCCAACAGCCAATCGGTTCATATTGAGTTCGCCGTTTTCCGACTGGATTTGAACCAATGTCAGGTCGGTAGTTCCGCCACCTACATCGCATACCAACAGGACATCGTCTTGTCGCAGCGACTTTCGCCAGTGCTGACCGTGCGCGTGAATCCAATTGTAAAGCGCCGCTTGCGGTTCCTCCAAGAAAAGAAAGTCCTCAGGGAATCCGGCAGCCAGCGCCGCTTGCTTGGTAAACTCCCGAGCTACCAAATCAAATGAGGCGGGAACGGTCAAGACAATTTGCTGTTCATAAAACGGGCTTTCGGGGAACTCGGCATGCCAAGCGTCCACCAGATGATTTAGAAAAGCGGTCGTGGCAGTGATCGGCGAAACCAGCTCTGCTTCTGCATCCGATTCCCAGGGCAGAATTGGCGACTGCCGATCGACTCGTTTGTTGCACAGCCAGCTTTTTGCTGCAGCGACAACGCGATCGGGCTGCTCGCTTGCAATTCGACGTGCATATTCACCGACGACACCTACTCCTGTTCGGATGCCAGGCACCTGCAACGCTGGATCCTCTAATGACTTGGATAGGTACAAAAACGAAGGCAGCGAGAGGCGTCGCTCAATGGCTCCGGGGGCTACCAGTTGCGGAATGGGCAAAACAGCAATCAACGCCTCAGGCTCGGCTAGCGGAGCGAAGGCAAGGACAGAGTTGGTCGTCCCAAGGTCAATTCCAATACAATACTGAGCAGGCATTTAAAAAAGTGCTTCGAAAGAGAGTCCAAACCATACCTTCGAAGATTATCGGGACAAATGCCTTTTCAGCAACTCCCAAGCGGCTAACTCACGAGGCCCCGCAGTTTTTTCAATGATGATGCCATGGCGATCCAGTTCGTCGTCAATGACCGATCGCTCTAGCATTTGGACTCGGCTTGCAACAATGGCCAGTTCAAGAATGCTGTGCTTTGCACGGTTCCAACCCCAGAAAGGACGCTTTTCAACTCGACACTGTAGCGAACAATTGGCGATGGCTCGAGGGCCAGTCACGTCCCATTGTTCGATCGATAACGCATAATAGCTGCAACTTGAATCAAGTACCCAGCCGATCTCCGGCTTAAAAACTGCCGCAACCATGGACTCGATCTGCTTCGAGTCTATACCATCCAATGTAGGGTTCAACGGACGTGCCGGGTTACACAGTCCAAGCACTGCGGCAGCCATTAACAGCGAGTCGTCAACGACGTGAAAAATGGCTCGTGAGGATGCTTGCAAATTAATAAAGGTGGTGGACGATTGAAAGGGCTTCAGCGTCCAGCGACTCAGCGCATCGTCAACATGTGGACCAATGGGTGAAACGTGCATTGCACCGGTGGCGTCCTCGGTGGTAAGCACACCCTCAATGATCATGATGGAACTCCGAGTTGTACTTTAATAACTAGACGGGGCCGCGATATTTGGCAGTTGGTCCCTCGCGCATGCGTCGGATTACGAAGCTAATGCAGGATTCAGCTATCCGGTCTTCTTTCCGTACAAATACGGATTCAGTGTCGCATCATTGTACATCTTCATCTGCCGGTAGGTTCTATGCCGTTTCGTCCCTGCAAAAATATCAACGAGCAACTCTTCGAGCGAGATGGCTAAGTCGTTTTGCTGCAATCGACAGATTGCAAGTCGCATGTTGACTTTGTCTAAATGCTGTTGGTCAACATCCGTCCTCGCCAATTGCTCCTCCAAATGAAAAATGCGGAGTGCCATGATCGAAAGCCGATCCATCGCGCTGCCAGGTGTCTCGGTGTTGAGTTTAGCAGTGGACCCGCTCTGAATAGACTTCGATTCTAAGTCGGCGGTGATCCAGTCGTCCACCTTTTCAATCCAGTCATTCCTGGCTTGATTGTAACGATCGATGTTCCGCTTGACTTGAGCGATCTCGGCGTCGGTTACATCTGTGCTTCTCGCGATATCCTCTTCGTGCCATAGCAAGTAGTTGAACTGATGTTGCTTGCACGTAGTCGCCATCAGCGAGCAGATTGAACCGTTTTCAAGAAACGGGTTGTCGATTGGTTCGAGATGCCATCGTGCTACGCACTGAACTTGCATTTCGACTATAGCTTTTACATTATACATGGAGTGCCTCTCTTGGTGACGATTCGCTGTCAAGCAGCTCGGACGGATCGGCAGTTTTGAGCCCATTGAATCCAGTGCGCGACCTCATCCTGGTCTGGGGCAGGCGAACCACGCAGGATTCGAACTCCCTGTTTGCTACTCGCAAATCGAAGAACCTTGTTGAACAAGTCAGCGGGGTCGCTTGAAGCAAGCTGCTCGGCGGTGTGCAAACCACTTCCCACGATCAATTGAGCGTCATGACCACGCAGGTTCGGAATACGACAGACTAGCAGTGCTTGTTGCTGCCATTGCTGAACCGTTTCGGTTGAAATAACACGGTCGGCAAGATGACCAGCAACACTCTCCGCTTGGACAGCGATCAGATCGCCGACCGTCGAGATGTTGAATGGAGCCAATCGCTCTGCCATCTTAGGTCCAATACTTGGCGCATCTTCGATGGGACTCTCAATGTCCAAGAAAAACTTCCACTTTGACGTTGCGGTTTCGTTGGCCGTGTTTGCTGTTGCGGCGCGTCCAACGGAGCCGTTTCGTGGTGCACGTGGGGTTCGCTGGGCATGAGCAAAATCCCGTGAGTCACTTCGTTCCGCAGATCCATTCGACACGGAAAATGGGGCTGAACGAACGTGGCGCGTCCTGTCGCTATGAGTGCTGTCGCTGTGGGTGCGATCGCTGTGAGCGCGGTCGTCGCTCGGACGAGCGATTCTTGGTCGAGCGTCATAACTCGATTCCCTTCTCAATCGTTTGGCGCGATCGCGAACTCGATTTTTCTCTGTCCGTATTGGCACAACTTCATGATTCGACTTGTTGCCCAAGGAACGGCGCATGTCGGACAGCCATGTTCGAATGCGTGCTACCTCAAAGGAGGTTGCTCCACGAAGTAATTCTTGCCCGGCTGGGCCAGAGAGAAAAGACTCCACCTTTCCTACAAGTTGAATGGCAGGCAAACTGCGCAGTGATTCCGCTCGCTTGATTCCACAACCGACCAACACTCGGGCATCGAATGCACGCAGTTGTGGAGTGCCGCACATGAGCTCCGATGCACGCTGGATCTGTTCCAGCATTGCCGCATCCACCCGTATCGCGGCTCCCAGACTACTCGCCGAAACTCGCAACAAATCCCCGACTCGGTAGATTCCTGCCGAGTTCATTCGACGCGCTAATTCGGTAGTTGCCCCGGGTGCGTCCTGGATCGGACTATCCACATGCAGATAGCATCGTCGGCCTCCAGCGGTGTGTTCAGACTTAATCGCAGCCTGGTGCAAATCCGTTTGGGAAGCGTTGTTTGGAAGCCACCACGACATTGTCGCTTGCTCGTTTGCCAGGCCTGTCAACTGCCGATTCAATTCCAAGATTTCGAGCTCGGGCGATTCTCGATTGGCGATTCGCGGTGGATTTATTGCCCCAAAAGACGAGGCGACCTCCGCACGATTCAAGGTCGGGTGAAGGCCCAGTTCATGTTGGTTATCCAGGACGTAGCTTGGGCGAGCGTATCGCATTACCTCGAGCATTCGGGAAACGGAGCCGCCATGGGCGGCAACCCTACGCGCAACATATTCATCGTTGGTCGCAACCAGGAGCTGTCGCCCATCTCGGGAGAAGCCAGAAAGAACATGCAGAATCTGCTCAAGAGCCTCGCCGCGGAAGCCTGCCAACGATTCGTCGAGCAACAACGGAATACGACCGATGCGCGGTATAGCCGCATGGGCAATGGCAAGTCGAATGGCAAGGTCCACCAGCTTGCGTTGACGTGTGTTCTCAGCTGGCAGATTTCGGTCGTAGTATTCCGATCGATAGGCCATTTCGCCGCAAGGCTCGACGGCATTGTTGGTGTTCGCTTGTTGATTCCAGTACGAAGCCTCGATGGCCCACGGTGGCAATTGTCTCGCTGCTCCTGACGTGAGTTCACGAAGATACTTTTCTGCGGCAGGAATGAGTGAGCCCTCCGTTGTCCGACGAAATGGCGATCGCGTCTTCAGATGCGATTGAACCTCTGCCAATCGGCGATGTACCTGAGCGCGTCGATCCCAACGTTTTAGCATTTCCTCCGCATGGGCATGCTGTTGTCTCCACTGAACATCGTCCCAAGGTTTCACCGAATGAGTGGCATGTGTTGCGTGGCTGCGGGAGTGTGAGTCCAAGCCCGCGAGTTCGGTCAGCAGTTCGTCAATTCTGTTTTGCAAACGTTGACGTTCCGCCACGAACTCGGCTCGATCGTAAACGACTTTTGTCTTTCCGATCGCAGCGTTGTGGAGTGAGACGTTGTTGAAATGCGAGGTGTTGGAGGGCGCATTGAGACTGTCTCGATGTTCATGAAGCTGCGAATTCGCTTCGTTGACAAGAGAATCTTGCTGCAACGCACGGAGTCTCGCGATTTCAATTTGGATCGAAACCAGTCTTTCGTTCTCTGGTGGCGAACATGGTTGGCAGCAGCGATCGGCCTTGGCCGAAGCTTGCCGATTCATCTCATGGACATGTGCAAGTTCGGAAGCGATTCGATCTCGCTCTATCGACCACCAAGCGCGATCGTGATCGACCGCTTCTGAGTTCCTCAATCGCTCCAATAGTTCCTGTTCTTCGGCCTTAAGACGCTTGTACCCCTCATCCAATTCACTTTTTGCAGCCGAGTGAACACCCAGTCGACCTGCCGCCCACCATAGTTTTTCGGGTGAAACGGTGCCGAGTGCTGTGCAAAAAATCATGCCGAGGATATCACCTCGCAAGTCGTCCCATCGACCATCGATTTCATCCCCCTCCCAAAAAATATTTCCAAGTCCGCGAAGCTGATCTCGATCCTCAGGATGGAGTGTTCGCTCGGATGGATGGAGGGGCGAATGCACAAATCGCGATGGCAGCAGAGGTGAGCCACCCGCATAGGACATCAATCAGACATGACCAGTCGCATCTGCCCATTGCAGTGAGCCGTCAATCGCTTCCGATTCGTCATCGTAGTTGAGTTCGTTGACGCAATGGCCGCGAAAAAGCAGCCCTCTGACGAAACGCTTCATTGTTAAAGCGCCGGAGTCGTTGGATGCATAGATAGCATTCAAGCCGCAGCCGAGGGGGCCAATCTGCAAGTGCTCAGCGGAGTTCTTGCGGTCGATATCCATTCGAATGATGTGCACAGTAGGGTTCCTCCCTCATCAGTAATCCTTTTTCGAAGCGATCGATCCATCTTGATCGCCGTGGGTCAATGAGCAGCCTAGCACAACGGCGCAGACTAGGTAAAGACCATTTACCTAACGC
>JANMNR010000804.1:0-3417 GCA_031368325.1 Pirellula sp. | reverse complement strand
CGGACATAGAGCCGCTGGCCAAGCGGCGATACCGGGGCCGTTGTAATTCGTTCCGAGAATGCCTTGTGATCGATGAACGCGATATCGAAGACTCGCAACCCACCTTCGCCACAAGCCGCGTACAGAAATTCGCCGCGATGCTGGAGCGAAAGGACCTCTGGCTTGCGATACATGGGGCTGAGTGTTTCGATAATGTCGCGACCTGGGTGCTCATGGGCGTGTTCCAGTTCGCGGTGGTGTTTTACGTGTTCCTTGTAGTTTTCTGGGTAGGCGACCGCATGGAGCGAGCTGCCGATGACAGCTTGTGGTTCGGTCTGTTCGGTCACGACGACTCCCTCAAGTCCGTGTTCGCCAGCACCAACCCAACAAAACTTTCCAATGAAGTTGGTATAGCCGGTACCTTGCATAAGCAATTGAGCCGTGATCGCATTGTTGTCATTGTTGATAGAGACGTGGCAATCGGTGCAGGATTTGGTTTCGGAGATACCAGGTAAAGCGTGTGGTGCAGATTTGCTCCAGTCTGGTCCGCCTCGAACAGTGTGCGGGACGTTGGTGCTGAACGCGATGCCGCTAAGCCCTTCGCCGCTGATGGTTTGCTGTTGAACGTAAACGGATTCGCGGTTGCCGTTGTAGCTGCTTACGTGGATTGCGCAAGAGCTTCGTGCAGGGCCGATCCGATTGCCGGTGACATTGCCATCGCGGGCTAACATGTACACGTCGTCGCGAAGTGTTTGGAAATTGTAGGCAATACGATTCCGTGAGACTTCGCCTAGTCCATGCAAGTTCGGAGCTTTGACGTTGGCCTTTTGAGGCAGGTGGCAACCAAAGCAGCTTGGGTTCCAAGAGCTATGGCAAGCGATGCAGCTCATGTTGCTGTTCTGGTGGGCGCATTTTTCGTCCGGGAGTCTGTCCCCCCAACGCATGACCCCGTCGCCGTCCATTCGAACCGTTTTGGCCATATGGCTTTTCGGGTTGTACTCATCGCTTCGAGGATCGATGGTGTCGGCGGTTTGGGTCACTTCCCAGGAAAGATTCTTCTCAACGTTACTGCGTTGTATGAGCTTTGGCTTTTGGCCAGGTGCGGATTTGATTTCAAAGCGAGGTTCGCCGAAAGCGGTTCGCAAAGCCAGAAGATTGGTAGGTTCCTTGGCGGAGGCAGGGCCGCTGGTCGGGAGTTTTGCGGGTTGGCCCGAGCGGATGAGTTGATCGACTTTGGAGACGAGTGATTGCTTTGCGTCACCGTGGCAATCGATGCACTGGATTTCAATGGCCGCTCGTACTTCACCGTAGAGTTTGGTATCACCGTGGCCATCTTGGTAGAAGTGGCAGTCGACGCAGTGCATACCCTTTTCCATGTGGATGTCCATCATGTGGACTGGAACTCCGTCTCGCTGTTTGCCGTGGATCTTCTCAAATTCATTCGATGGGGCGACAGAGGCCATGAGGTGTTGCGTCGTAGGGTTCTCGATCTTGGTCCCTTGATGGTCGAGAAGCGAGCCAGTACGGTCTTTCTTGAAGACAGCCCGAAAGACCCAACCGTGACCGTGAAAGTCAGCAAACTGAGTGTGCTTTAGGTTGGGATTGAGATCGGAAACGTTATTTAAAAAGTCCGGGTTGCCCCAAAGCCCACGCGCAGCGGACTCCTCGGGGTTCGACATCGACGCTTGAACCAACTCTTCGGCGGTAGGGTCCTTTTGTTTCTTCGGATACATGCATTGGCCATCGGTCTCATTGTCCCACCACATGTATCCGAGATACGAGTTTAGGACGTTGGTGCCAGGGTGCATGTGGCACACCATGCATTGGCTGGTTGGCATGCGATTAGTAAAGGTGTGTTGAATCGGATGTCCTGATTCATGTTTGGGAATGGTTGGATCGATTACTTTGACCCAATCATCGGTTTCCGAGGCCGCACGTCCCATGTTTCCGTATTTTGCAAAGGGCCCTGACGAAGTGGGTGAACGGTCATTGGCATAGACCACGTGGCAAGCGCTGCAACCACTGCTTCGATAGTCGCCAGGATGGTCGTTCGTGCCGAGGAAGTTGAGTGTTGGGTCTAACAGTCGTGTCTTTTGCAAACCGATGAAGACGGGGTCGGTGCGGTTGTCGGTCCCCAGACCGCGAACACCGAGACGCTCCTTGGGTCTGCCTGGCTCTTCGAGTCGTTCGGGGATTCCGATTTCGGCTCGGAAGCGACCTCCGCGTTCAAATATGCGAAGAATGTTTCCAGGCTGAGAAGATTCAAATCGTGGTAGTGGATCAAGAAAGGGAACCATACCCTTGCGATCGATTTCGTATGGTGTCGGAGGTGGAACGTTTTGAATGCGCTGAGGCTTGCCATGCATTGAGTAGCTTTCACCGTAGCGCGGTGCTTTTTCAGGTGAGCCACCGTTGTTGTAAATGGCAGCACCCCAAAGCATGCAACCATGCGTCATCATGCTCTTGCGCAGTTGCAGCACTTCGTTAGCATGGCATTGTCCGCATGCGATGTGAGCGACACGAAGATCGCCGGGGTTAACGAAGCGGACAAACTCAGGAGTTTCGTGGTTGAGCAAAGCGTAGCTTCGGACCGGGTTGCCGGATGTCGACCAAATCTCCGGGTAACGCGGATGCACGTGTGAACCGTTCTTTGAGAAGTCATTCGGATTCCCACCGTGGCAATCGACGCAACCGATTGCGACTGTGTTGGGTGGATGCATGTTGCCGACGTTGGCGTGGCAATGCACACAAGATGTGCTTTTGTTGATTTCATCCTGTTTTGACTGTCGAAACAGATCGACGTGAAGTAAGTCGTTGGGAATTGGGTAGGATTCATTGCCCGCAATGCCCAGATTCTTCGCGGGTCCCCATGGGTCGTCGCCGCTTCGTACGGGTACGCTGGCTGCGTGGAACTTGCCGTTGGGTTGTAGCGCAGCGGCTTTGACAATGGGTGCTTGTGCAGAAGACCTCGCTGGGTTGCAATTCCAGTAGCCAAGAACTACGACAGGTACTAGAAGTACCCTTAAGATTGCCCGACGAATAAGAAACTCGGTTGGGCAGTGGGTCATGTGTCAGTACTCGAATGAAGCCTCAAAAAAACCAGCCGCCAAGTCATGCACTTTTCCTTCAAGCGGTTGATACAAGTCTCGAAATCCATTGCCGACAATCAGTCCAGATAGACCACCGACAAAGATAACGTTGTTGTTAAGCAGCGGACGATATTCAAATCCGCCGCTTAAGTCCAGACCGATTTGATCTCGGATGGGGCTTTGGAATACGAGCGTTTCAAGCGAAGCGGTTTGATTGAACCACAAATAGTTTGCGTTGGTGATCAATTTCAGCTTGGTCGTCAAATCGGCGTCAAAGCCAGCATTCACAAGTTGAATACCTGGATTGACGAAATTCGTTTGCCCCTGGAACTTGCTGCTTCGCAAGTTG
>JANMNR010000765.1:0-5934 GCA_031368325.1 Pirellula sp. | reverse complement strand
GAGCCCCGCTTTCAATAGGATCGCAGAGATGCTCATCCCTATCGCGAGAGCCATTGCATTTGCGCATGCAAAAGGAATCGTGCATCGCGATTTAAAGCCGAGCAATATTCTGATCGACCAACACGGCAAACCTTACATTGCAGACTTCGGTTTAGCCAAGTCGACCTTTGGGAATTCGGACCTCACACAAACAGGACAGATTTTGGGAACGCCGGGATACATGGCGCCCGAGCAAGCGTCAGGGGAACACAACGAGGTCGGTCCATCTGCCGATATTTATGGACTTGGCGGATTGCTTTACTATTGCCTTACGGGCCAAGCTCCCTTTGTGGCCGCGAACGTGCTCGATGCGCTCGTGAAAGTCCTCGAAAGCGACCCCATTCCGCCTCGGACTCTCAACGTCCAAATTCCGCGTTCGCTTGAACAGGTCTGCATGCGCTGTTTAGAAAAGAAAGCCGAAGATCGTTACGAGACGGCGTTGGAGGTAGCGGAGGATCTCGAACGGTTTGCAAGTGGGCTGCCTACACATGCCAAGGCACCGACGGTTATCGAACGGCTTCGTCGCTTTGGGCGTCGGTCGCCAGTTCTAGCCACGCATATCGGAGCCATCGGATTGGTACTCCTGCTGGGCCAAGTGCAATTTGCATTGTCTGCAATCCGGGACCTCAACAACCACTTGCAAGTGACTTCTCTAACTCTTGGGTGGATTGCCATGAGCCTCTTGCTTGGAGTTTTGTCGAGGAGCAAGAAAAAGGAGACGATTGTGGCTACCTTTTGGCTGTGCATGGATGCGGTATTCCTAACCGCGGTCATCTCGACCCTATGCAGTCCAAGCTATCCACCCGATGCGATCTTGATTGGTTATCCAATGATCGTGGTGGGCGGAGGGATGTTTTTTCAGGCCCGTATGGTTGTTCTTGTAACCATAGCTTCGATGCTTTCCTATGTCGTATTGTTAGTTCTTGAACGGTACATGCTAAGCAGTCTTTTTCAACACGCCACATTTCTCATTTTGCTTGCGTGCACCGGCATTTGCAGCTTGCACCACGTTCGTCGCTTCCGAATGCTGAGCTACTACATTGAGAGTACAGCCTCCCAAGCTAATGGCCCGCTGAATTGAATCCCATCATCCGCACCGACGCGGCAGGCAACTCTTGTGCAAAGAATTTAAGGCCGTCATGCCCAACCGATTGGATCCATTTGCTTTCATCTCGAACTTTTTGGTTTGCGATCGCAATTGTGTTGGCCGCTTCATGACTCTTTTGATCCAACCTCATGGCTAATTGACGAGTCGCGTTCCAAGTCGAGCGAAGCAAGATAGCTTTCCTTTCCCCGTCTGACAGTCGCGTTAAAGTGCCTGGAACGTCTGACGAAGTTAAGTTGGGATGGATCGGCTCCGATGTGGATGGCATGCTCAACCAGCGGCCTGCCAAAAGAACGCAGGCCAATCCAGCAGCCAGCGCCGCCAATGCAAGCGGCGAACGCCACAATAGTTTGGACTCTTCGTTTGTTCTGACAAAAGTGCTGTCGGACCCCGACGGGGGCACGCCACCGGCAATATGCCCCTCAGCTTGGCTGATCAACCTGCTCTCTAAACGAAGCAGTTCACGTTCGAAGTCTCGAAGTTGCAAATCGGAATTCACCCATTTTCTCATCCATCGGGGTAACCGATCCGCATTGCCCGCTAGCTGCTTCGAATCGTATGAATACTGAATCAAAAATTTTGCAATGGATCGTATCATGGTCGCTTGTGGTTGCCTCGGTTAACACCCTGTTCGCGATCCATGCGACGAATGTCCTTAGTTAGCTTGCTTCGCGCTCGATGTAGTTGAACGCGAACGCCGATCTGCGTTTTTTGTAATACGCCAGCAATTTCTTGGATCGACAGTCCCT
Organism: Pirellula sp.; assembly: GCA_031368325.1. Taxonomy (GTDB): domain Bacteria; phylum Planctomycetota; class Planctomycetia; order Pirellulales; family Pirellulaceae; genus JBKCUI01. The sequence goes on along the minus strand of JANMNR010000765.1, from coordinate 4,041 downwards.
CGCCATACTTAAGCCAAAGAATGGTGTACTGCGATTCTACCAGTACAGAGCGGGCCAAGCTCCAAACATCCGCAACGACTTCTGCCGCGTTCTGCTCCAGCGAAAAATGGCCCATCACCGAATTGCATTCTATCGATTCCATCGGAACGGTTTTCGGCCGCCGTTTTTCTTGACGCGTGAAATCCGACGCAAGTCGAAAGGCAATTGTGTAGAGCCATGTCGAGAACTGGTAGCTGAAGTCGAAGTGATCGAGATGCTGAAAGGCTCTCGCTAACGACTCCTGCGCGATGTCTTCCGCATCGGTTCGATTGCCCGCCAACCGTCGCTCGAGCAATATCAGCAATCGGGGCGTGAATCGATTGGATAATTCTGTCGCGGAATCGGGGCAACCGTTCAATATGCGTCGAACCAGGTCATTTGGTTCAACGCCTTTCAATTCAATGGAATCCAAAATTTCTACGGATCCCGATCGCATTAATTGCCATTCATTTCTTTTTGGATCATCGCAGCAACTTCTGCGGAGGGGACTCGCACTTTTACGCTTACCGATGATCCGTCCTGAACTACTTTGACCGTCTTCATAAATTGAAGGACGTTTTTCACGTCTTCATCTTGGTCATCCATCGATGCGAATAGTTCGACCATAGCTGCAAGTCCTTGGACCGATTGGCGAATTTGGTCCGCTTTTTTTTCCGAACCTGTTTGCATCGCTGCTCGCACTTCCAATTCGTCCCCATCTTCCGCTAGTGATACCGAAAGCGACGAAAGCATGGCGGCGATGTTTGCTTGCGGTCCTTTGCCAAGCTTCTCCAGCGGCAACTCCAAGATCTGCATATGGGCCATGACCTTGCGATCGGAGGACAAATCGACGGTCTTAAGCGATTTAGGCTCGGCGCTCTTGGCATCCAAGCTATCGAGCATTCCGGTAACCGAGGACTTGTTCGCACTGAAGATCAGCGTATGGTCGCCGGCTTTGTCTTTGTGCACCGCACCGAACACCTTGGCGTTTTCGCCAGGCGATGCGGAATGGATTTCGTATTTGCGATACTCGGACTTCTCGTAGCCAGGTATTCCCAACAGTAACCCCTCGATGTTCCCGGTGTTTTTCTTAAGTCGAATCATCCCCAATAGAGACTTCTCTGGATTTTCATAGTCGGACGCACTTACAACGATCCCTTGAATCTCGTCAAATGGATCCATTCCAAGGACCTCCTTGACCTTTTCGCTTGAGACCTCTTTCGAGTTCATGCCTTTGCCAATCTCGTCCATGGCAGCTTTCTTTGCCATCTTAAAGAGCGATGCACCGACCTTCGACGACTGAATCGCCTGCAAATCCACTTGCAGGACAAATTTCGAGTCACTCGGAACGCTAATAGAATTCTGCGCTACAGCGATCGGCCCGAACATCAATAACATCGACAAGCTCATCGCCTGCCACAGATTCTTTCGCATTTTCATTACCTTCTGAATGGAAACTCGTTCGGCGCGACATAGTACCCGCGACCACACCCTCTTTTACGCTCAAAGTGATTGATACGTTACACAGCAATAAAAAATTGTTTAATACCTCGAGTCCCTTGCCTCGTGGGAGTTGATTTTGCGAGTCCCACATCCCAAAGTAATCCGATTCCTTCCCACGGCGATGGGGGCGTCTGAGCGTCAACACCCCGTTTTCCTCCGCTATAGTCTGCGTGCGATGGACCGGGCGTGCAGAAATGCCGCAGGTTGAAACTGACGTCGGGTTGCAATATGATAGTTCGCTGGTGCGTCCGGCAACGCGACCCTCGCATCCCTGCCTAATTAACCCGCCCTTCCTAGCGCGAATTCATTCGTGCTCCCACCCACCATCCTTCCGATCGAAAACTCTTATGCCACCCCGACATTCCGTCGTGCTTATTTGTTTCGTGATTTGCTTTCTCGCAACAAGTCCTCTCCCAGGTATCGCGACCTCGCAAGAAGCGAAAACAGCGCTTAGCCGGTTGCCGATTGAGGTGGACGCTCAACCCGCGGTATCGGACTCGGCGAAGCTCGTTCGTTTGACTTTTCGACAGCAAGAGTGGCTGACTGCTCCTGTCAAGCAAATGGGATCGAAAGCCACAGACACAAAATCGCGAGACATGCTGTCGAAATTACTAAGCGAAAAACGCAAGTGAGTATTATTTTGCACAAATTGACAAGAGTGTGTTGCAACCATTTCGTGGCCATGACGGCCGCTTTGCTATGCGTTCTAACGACTCCACTCTGGGGAGGAGAACGCCCGAACGTCGTGTTCTTTCTTGTCGACGATCTTGGGCAACGCGACCTAGGTTGCTACGGGAGCGAGTTCTATGAGACTCGAAATCTGGATCGCTTGGCAACCGAGGGTGCGCGATTCACGAATGCGTATGCAGCTTGTCCCGTTTGCTCGCCAACGCGTGCAAGCTTGATGACGGGTCAGTGGCCACAGCGACTGGGAATTACGGATTACATCGGTGCTCCGCTGACACCGGATCAATGGAAACGAAACACCAAATCGTTGCCCGCTCCGTATTCGGACCGGTTACCGTTAGAGGCACCGACACTTGCTAAAGCGATGAAAGCGGCTGGCTATGCAACGTTCTTTGCCGGCAAGTGGCATCTTGGACCACAGGGTTATTGGCCAGAGAATCAAGGATTTGATATCAACCGTGGAGGGACCGACAAAGGGGGACCTTATGGAGGAAATAAGTATTTCTCTCCTTATGACAACCCTCGACTAACCGACGGACCAGACGGTGAACATCTGCCGGATCGCTTGGCCTCGGAAACGAATGCTTTTATCGAGGCAAACAAAGATCGTCCTTTTTTTGCCTATTTCTCTTTTTATTCAGTGCACACGCCGTTGATGGCTCGTAAAGACTTGCAAAAGAAGTACGAGGAAAAACGGAGCAAGTTGGCTGTTACCGAACGATGGGATCGCGAGTTTGAACGGGAGGTGCGGACGGTGCAATCCCACGCTGTTTACGCGGCAATGGTAGAGGCCATGGATCTAGCAGTCGGCAAGGTGTTGGCAAAACTCGATGAACTACACCTTCGTGATAACACCCTGGTCATCTTTACGAGTGATAACGGAGGTTTGTCAACGAGCGAAGGTTGGCCTACTTCTAATGTGCCGCTTCGAGCTGGAAAGGGTTGGATGTATGAAGGTGGGATTCGCGAGCCATTGATTGTTCGCTGGCCAGCGGTTATCAAACGCGGCACAATCATTGAAACTCCAATCTCTAGCCCAGATTTTTTTCCGACGCTGCTGGAAGTTTCTGGTTCGAAACCGAATGTTGGACAGGTGCTGGATGGCATGAGCCTTGTTCCGGTACTCCATGGCGGAAGCCTACCAGAAAGAGCTTTGTTTTGGCACTATCCACACTATGGCAATCAGGGAGGAGCACCCGGTGCGGCGATTCGAAAGGGGCCATGGAAACTCATTGAATGGCTAGAGGATCAACGCGTTGAGTTGTTTAATGTCGATGGGGATCTCGGCGAGAAATTCGATGTATCGAACGAACATCCTGAGTTGACGAAAATGCTTCGCGAGGAACTGCATGCATGGCAGAAACAAGTTGCCGCGAAGTTTCCGATTGCAAATTCCAATTATGATCCACAAAAGCCAAACGCGAGAAGCGCTAAACGCCAGTAGCATCGGCTTGGACATCGAGTCGCAAGCTATGCCGTCCAGTCAAACAGCATGAGCTTCTTTTGGGAACGAATGGCGATTTGGTTGCCAGCAACTGCTAGGTGGGCCCAAGCTTCCTCATCGGCCACTTTACGTTCCGAAAGCAGTTGGAATTCAGATGGGTTGTGAGCGATGAGTCTCAATTGCCCTGTCTGGTCTAGGGCCAAGATTTGCTTGCCGTTGGATACCAGACTCCAATACTCCCCGAATGGTTTCGTGGTCCAAAGTTCAGTACCGGTTTTGAGATCGATGCATGCAAACCGCTTGTTTCGCAAGTGCATGTAAACATAGTGATCAATGATCACGGGCGAGGACATATAGCCCTCAAGTTTATTGTCCCACCGAACCTTGGT
>JANMNR010000807.1:0-13890 GCA_031368325.1 Pirellula sp. | reverse complement strand
CCAAAGAAAAATCGGGGCTAACAACCGAAATTACTTCGTCAACCAAGCAAATCCCCCCGTTCGATTTAAAGACCAAGTAGCAACCGTCAACTGCAAGCCTGTGAATCGGGTTGCAATATCGTTCGAATGAACGCATCCTGAAAGGGCTTCGTGCGTTTTATCTTAAGCCCCATTCACCTAATAATCTCGAACGTGGCCTTAGAATGTTTGCAAGCGATGAAAAGTGGGACTTGTATAAAAGAGCCCTGGAACTGCGAACCGAATTACGTGTTTTCCAAGACGACACTTCAGTCGCGAAACTCAAGGAACATATCCTTGAAGAAAAACGGGCGTTGATCGGGAAATGACGCTGGTTCCACGGAACGGCAAATCAACAATGTCGCCTAGACATGTCCGAATCCAAAAGCAAAAACGCTGTCACCTTGGCACGTGTAACTGCCTCTGCCATAATTAATCGCGGTCAGCAAATTACTTTGGGAGTTTCGGAAATGAACACGTTTAGTTTATGAAAATATGGTTCATCTCGGATACCCACAATGAGCATGAGCGACTCCATGTACCCGTTGCCGATTTGGTTATCCATTGTGGCGATGAATCCGAGTCAAATAACGCTCATTTTAACGAATCAGAAACGCGAGCTTTTTTCGACTGGTTCTCGGCACTTGATATACCAACCAAGATCTTTGTACCGGGAAATCACTCCGTGGCAATCGAACAAGGATTAGTTCGCGCCGAGAACTATCCCAATGTGACGTTCCTAATCCATGAAATGACGCAATGGAATGGACTGAATATTTTCGGATCGCCCTATACACCGAAGTTCTTTGATTGGGCTTACATGCGCGAGCGGTCGGAGCTCGAGCCGGTCTGGAAATCCATTCCAGATCGGGTGGACATACTCATCACGCATGGGCCACCAAAAGGAATTCTGGATGTTACGCTCGACATGGATACGCTTCAGCCAGTGCATGTCGGCTCGAAGTCTCTGCGTCGGCATGTGTTGGAAAGGATCAAGCCCAAGCTGCACGCATTCGGTCATATTCACGATGAAGCAGGCATCACGAACTTTGGAACCGTCATTCGCGATTCGACGCAGTTCATCAACTGTAGTTGCTGCAACAATGCGGGCAGTCTGAAGAATCATGGGTTGATTATTGCGGTAGACTAACTTATTTCGTCCAGATAGCGCCTAGAATTCCTAATCGAATGAAAGAAACCACCAATGAACCAAACGCTCCAGAATTTGATCAATCAGATTGGTTTCGCTTTGCCGAACCTCCTCGTTTGCCTATTGGCGGTCGTTCTCGCAGCAATCAACATACGCCGCGCTTACATTCCGTCCGTTGTCACTCTTTTGGCCTCTGGGATGCTTGTTTTCTTGATGCTAGCTAGGATTTCTCTGTCCGCTATTGTCTATAGTTCGCAACAGTATAGGTATTTGACATACATCTATATGATTGCAAATGCTTTCGAGGCTATTGCAACTGGCTGCCTTGTAGTTGCGATTTTTATAGGCCGAGCCACACCGAACTCAGCGAGTACCGTTTAACCCACAACGCGGCGCAAGGATCAAACAACGATTCAGCGAAGATCGGGACCGCTCAAGATAGTTGTCGGCATAGCAAATCGATGAGCTCGTTGGAAAACACTTCACCACGACTCAAAAAATCGCAGTCCGACATCAGTGATTCCATCAAGTGCCGTCGGCAATTGCTTTCGATATCGTTGCATCCAATCGAAAAGTCTGATGCGTCCTCAGGCTTTTGAAGCCGTTTGTCCAACGCCGCGCCTGGCGATGTCTTGTTTTGAATTCCATCAATCATGGCCATCAATAAGGCGGAAAAAACGAGATACGGATTGCAGGCCGCGGGAGCGCCCCGAAATTCAATAGCTTTATCTCGAGGGTTATTGGAAGCAACGATAACTCGGCAAATCGATTTCGCCACCTCGTTGGAGCAGAGCTTCAGCCAAGGAACCGCTGTTGAGGAAGTGATATTGGCAATCGCAATAGCAGTGATTGCGTCCGAATGCCGAAGGATTCCGCCCATGGCGTGAAGTGCAGATTCGCTTAATCCTCGATAAGACGAACCCACAAAGATGGAGTCCCCCTGCCGTGTGATGGACCACTGATTGGGTAACCACAGGTCGGCGGTGGATATGCACTGGTTCTGGCTAGCCGCATTCTGCCCCAAAAGGTACCGAAGCATTAGAACGTCATCGCAGCACTTCACTAAACTTGATGGTTTCAAGATCATTTCTGAGCTGGAATTCAATCCGCTGTAGTGACGTTCGATATGCAGGCCGGCATCCGCTGCGATATCAGTAACATCACACCGCATTCTGAAGTCGACATCCTGGGGGCCACAAGCGAGGAATGTGCACCCATCGGGCTTGGGTGTTTCGAGCGGATGATGCTGCCGATCGACTCGAAACTGACAACTTGCCCTCACGGTTAAGCCGTCACCAATTGAGGAGGTTTCAAGATATCGCATCGCTTGGACAGCCACCTGGCGAGAGTCAAGTGGGCTTTCCTCTCGCATCACAGCATCTTGAATACTTGCAATGAGAACAAGCGTCGGCTGACGTGTGAATGGCTCGATATAGTTTGCGACTCCTTGTGGGACCAAAACTGAGTGGATAAGACCATGATTGCTCGATGGGTCCAAAACGATTTCGTGCCCAAAGCCTTCTTCAAAGCATGCCTCGGTGAGTGCCGACACCGGAAACGTGATGTGCCTCCAATTGCCAAGAACATCTGCGTATCGCAAATCGAAGGCTTTGATTCCTTTTTCTCGACAGTAAGCCAGGACAGCCTTTGGTTTCACCTGTCGTTACCTCGCAGCATTCGAATTTGGAGCGATCGTTTGTACCTCAAAATACTTATTTGGCCGCTTCGACATAAATTCCGTCGAAACGAGCTATCCCAGTGGATCCGAACAATCCAATTGAGACGATAACCTCGCGAGTGGCCGCAGGAACTGGCAAAATCTTATCTTCCTTTTTCCATTTTCGACTTCCGTGAAATCCACCAATATAGTTATAGCCGATCCTATTGCGATTTGAGTCAAAGAACTGGATGGCGATGGATGGAGAGTTTTCTTTTGTTTTGCCAAGCAAGACATTTTCGGTAGCAATATAGCCACCAAGCTTGATTCTCTTTACCACCGAACCATCGATCGCAAGCCCCTGAAGCAGCATGCTTGGTGAGTTGGGATCATTGCTTCGGAATTCTATGACCTGTGGGCCAGCGGGCGCGTTGGCATCCTGTGTTGCCACGCATCCAAATTGATAATACCAGCCTGAAATCTTGGACTCCTTGATGAGTGGAAGTTCAAAATCACCATTAACGAGTTTAGGATTCTTCGGGTCGGGCGCAACCTCACGCGCATCTTCTGCGGCACCTGTCATGGGGACAAACAAGGTTGGCTGCAACGCTTCCCGTTCGAGTTTCCCGCCAACTTTCCGCATCAGGAATAGCATCTGCTGATAACGTTCCCCGACGGGAACAATCATCAATCCACCTTCCTTGAGCTGCTCGATCAGTGGCTCGGGTACTTTTTCAGGAGAGCAAGTAACAATGATCTTGTCGAACGGGGCATGCTCTTTCCAGCCCTTGAATCCGTCCCCAATAAGGCAGTGTACGTTGGTGTACTTCATGTCGGCTAAAAACTGCTTGGTGTTCGCTCCCAGATCCTCTACGATTTCAATCGTATAAACATCCTTAACCAACGGGCTCAATATGGCCGCTTGGTAACCGCTGCCGGTGCCGATCTCCAGAACTTTGTCGGTGGGTTTGGGCTCAAGTGACTGCGTCATGAGCGAAACGATAAACGGGCTACTGATCGTCTGGGCCTCACCGATCGGAATTGCAATATCCTGATACGCTTGATGGGCGTATTTCTTCGGTACAAACTCGTGACGCGGCGTATCGCCAACTGATTTCAAAACACGCGGATCTTTTATGCCGTTTGGAACCAAAACGTTTTGAATGAGCTGTTCTCTAAGGATTTTAAAATCCTCCTGCTTATTTTGTTGCGAGTAAAGTCGAGCGCCTCCCAGTGAGATCCAACACGAAATCAAGCAAACGGTCCACAGTACACGCGAACGGGGCATAGCGTCACCCAAAGGTTTTTCGGCATGCTGAGCCGATGGCACAAGCCACCTGCTGCGCAGTCCAACGAATCGATCTACAAGTTAAGCTTACACACTGGACCGGTGCCAGTGTTAGTCCATGCTGACGCGTTCTACGTAGCATGAGTTACGAGTATCGATTTTAATGACATTGCCTTCTTTGATGAATCCAGGCACGCTAAACTCTGCGCCTGTTTCAACCTTGGCAGGTTTTGTGACGTTGGTGGCTGTGTCGCCCTTGGTTCCAGGATCGGTTTCGACCACCTTGAGAGTCACGTGCGATGGGGGGGAAATCGTGATCGGATTCCCGTTGAACAAAACCATATCTACGGGCATGTTTTCTTTGAGATACTTCCAGTTATCGTCCACCTGGTCGGCTGACAACTCGTACTGCTCAAACGTCTCCTTATCCATAAAGACAAACGTGCCATTCTGGCTATACAAAAATTGAGTTTCCAATTCCTCGACGTCAGCAGCCTCTAACTCGTCGCCACCCTTCAGCGTTCGGTCCAAAATGGTGTTTCTAACCAAGTTCTTCATTTTGCAACGGTATAGTGCATTGCCCTTCCCTGGCTTGAAAAAATCAACGTCGACGAGCAGGTAAGGTTCGCCGTCAATTTGTACTTTAAGTCCTTTTTTCAGGTCGCTGGTTTTGTAGGATGCCACAGCTATAAGTTCTCTTTAACGAATGGAAAGGGTGGTTGAATCGACAATCGGAAAGGGAAGTTTAAACAAAAACTTGAAAGCTGTCGCCTCCCCGGCATCCTGGGATTATCAAACGAGTCTGACTGTGCTGATTTTGTTCACCACCATCCATTCAAGCCATACTTCCTGATCTTCAGTAATCTCGATTTCCGCAACGGATTCGGCATCCAGGGGGGAAACCAAGGTGAAAACACCATCATCCAGCCATTTGGCGGCGTCCTCTGTTCGAATCCAGTATTCGTTTTTGCCAAGTTTAGGTGCATCGGCCCCTTCTGCCGGAGACATAAAGTAAACGATCTCTTTTCGAAACCGATCGGGCATTTTCAGTGCCGGCAAATCCCTGTCGATGGCGATGACTTGAAGCATGGTATTGAACTTAATAGTGAAATGGGTCTTGTCTCAGTGGGACGACAATCGTTTCGCGGCAATGCCCGGCTTGCGTCCAATGGTATCTCGTTACGTCGAAACGCGCAAGGCGAACATCGTATAAGATACTCTAACCCCGACTATTCTTTACGGAGCGTCGAGAAGTCGCCGCATGGCTTGCATCAATACCGGTTCGACTTCTGGTGCAACGCTCGATGAGGTGGGACCTGTCTCGTACCCACCTTCGGGATACGAAGCCGCCGTGCCGATGTAGCCAGGACCATAATCACCGTAAGCAGCCATCATGACTCGCAAGTCCTTTCGCATGGCTTTCGCAGCGAGCTGGTACTCCACGAAAAGCTCGCCAGGTAAGTGCAGCATGCGCACGTCGCCTACGCGCAAGCAAGTAATGTCGATCCTATGTCCAGCCTTGTCCCGTTCAAGCCATGCGAGTTGGTCGGCAAACGAGATGTATCCCTTGGGGTTTGCAGCCTTGAGCTTCGCGATCAAGTCAGTCTCGTTCAAGTGCTTCGCGATTGGCAACCTCACCCCCTCACTACCCCATCCGATGTCGGTTGCAGCAAGACGCTGCTTGGTTGCTTGTTCAAACGCTTCATGCATCCCGCTTGCCAATCGGTTCGCTAAGACCATTCGATTGGATTGAGTTCCATCGTTGTACTTGCCAGCTGCTATGTTGCCACCTGCGCCGTTAAAATGCACATGCATGGCCATGTTGACGTCTTGCCCTCGAATAAAACGAGCAATGCCGGGGAAATCTGGACTCGGGATTCCTAACCGATAATAACTCTGTGGATGACAAGCGTATGAGGTCAGCAACGCAATCGGCACGTCGTCATTCCAAAAACCAAGAAGTGAAACCGTCGGGTCAATCAACCCCTCAGGCAATGCAATGAGGTTCGGTACTTTGCAACTGCTGCCACGCATGCTGCCCACTTTGCCATCCGGCCCAACCGCCACGCGTCGATTGGAGGCGACTTCCTTGACGACCGCTTCGCCAAAGCCAAAATGCGATGCCGTTTTTGCGACCGGAATCGCGGCTCGTATTGCGTCTGCTGCACGCTGCATGACTTGTCGGTGAAATGCGCCGTCGAAACGAGAGTAGCCATCGATCCCAAGCTCTCGAATGATCCTCTCGGCGGTAAAGTCGCAACCAGGAGCGTCGTGTTGGTGCAATGCATGGATTGCAACACGTGCGGGTACGGTACCAGCCGCCTCGGCCAAACTCAAACGAAACGCATCGTGCCCCTCGTTCGCAATCCCAATCCAGTCGACCGCACAAAGAACAATAGGTTGCTCCGAACCCAGAATAACAATCCCGCGGCATCGCAGCGTGAGTTCATCCAATCGCTTTACTGGATCGTAAGCCATGGCTGAACCGAGTGGCGGGGTAGCGTCGACATCAAATGTTGCGACCCTTACCGGCTCAGCCGAATACGCCAATCTTGGGATAAATAAAAATCCGAGAAGACACACGTATTGGATTGTTATTGCCAGTGCGTGCGCCCTCAGGTGTGTTGCACCGAAAAGCCTGGGGCGTTCCGTAGGGTAGATTTTTGTGCTTGTGTTCATAGTTATTTCATCAACCATTCTGCCACGTCCGACTCGCTTCCCGACGCCCGGTCCGCTACGACGCGCAGTTTGCTATTGGCAGCTGTCCTGTAATAGTTGCTAACAATAGCCGGCTCGCTTCCCTCACCTGATAGCCACAGTGGATTCGTTGGCGCAACTGCCAGCATGCCTGGAATATCAAGGTACTTGCTACCGCCAGGTAGGAAGTTTACGTCGCGATAATCGAGGATACCAGCAAATCGAAACCCGTTTGTCTGGATAGCCGCTTGATCAATGGCTGTACCTGCTACCGCGCGAGCTGCAACGGCAATCGGCCCAACGCTTCCCAAACCAACAAGTGCAACCGACGTGGGGTTGGGGTGATCGCCGATTTTGGCAGTGCGCAGAAAATGTATTGCGGTCATCACATCGTGCGTGCGTTGAGCAAACAACGAATGGTTGTATCCGTGAGTGTAGCCAGCGAACTCTCGCGGGTTGGAAACCGTCGGTGTCTGCGTCATGGGCTTGCCATCTTTCAAGAAATCCCCTTGGTAGAGCAAATCGATTCCTAGTACCGTTGCTCCGGAGTCTACGAGTCTTGCAATGGCTGGTTTTAAAGTACCGGCGGAAGCAAAAAGTCCCGACTTTCCATTTGGATCTAGCCACACCACCGCCTTGCCATTCCATTTCTTTGGATAGAGCCAGATCACTGGCAACTCTTCATGGCGGGTCGCATTTTTCAGAAGCCCCTTCATTTCGACAAAATCACCTCGATCGTCTTTGTTTTTCAGCTCCCATTGCACCGCACCGGTATCGCTGACCTTACGACCGATGAGCACCTCAATCGCACTGCCGGCAACTTTGCGTAGTTCCTCGGCGGACTGACTGCTTGCAAGCAACTGCTTTCTCGCATCTTCCGTCAGCCAACTCAACAATTGCTTTTCAAACTCAGGCCCTTTTGATTTTGGGGCTGGATGGCCAACACTCCATACGGTCAACTGTTCGCGCGACAAGGGTTCAAAATCGCGTTCAATGACTGGTTCTTTCTGCCCGAGTTTGAAATGCTGATTTAACAAAGTGTAAAACGCCGATCGCGAGACGGCGTTGTAGTTGTGCGGAAAATGCTCGCCACGTTGAAGCATGACATTTTTGGGAGCACCAAGCAGGGTGTAAAGCTCCTTCAATTCGGGAAAGCCCTTGGTTGACATTTCCTTTGTCCAATCGTTTGCCGTCGTCATGCCTTGCGGCTTTGGCGCGAATAGGGCGGCGAATTCGATGTTGCCTGTGTTGATGCGGAGTAAAGAAGCATTTTCGCAGGTGCATCCCCCCTGCATGGCCGTGCTGACCATCACCGCAGGAAATGACAATTGAATGCGAGAATCAATCGCGGCCAGGATCATCGATTGCGTACCGCCGCCGCTGGCTCCGGTTATTGCAGTTCGGCTCGGATCTACTTCCGGTAAACTCAGAAGAAAATCAAGTGACCGTACCGCGTTGAGCGTCTGTAAACCCAAGATGCTTTGCAAATTGGATTCCGATTGCGGACTGTAAAGTCCCCAGTCCTTTGTCGTGTTCATTTCAGGTCGTTGCTTGGCAAACGTATGGACTACATCGCGTGAAAGCTGAACCGAATCCGAATCACTGAGCATGTCCCATTGCCAAACAACGCACCCCATCCTGGCAAGCTGCACACACATGGATTGAAACCGACTATGTCCACCGTTTTCAAATCGTTCCTCACCGGTAGCAATCTCACGCTGAAGATTCGCATCGGTTTCTCTAGAGAGTCGTGCATCCTGCCAGTGTCCATGGGCAAACAGAACGCCCGGGACTTGCCCTGAGATATTCTTGGGGCGATACAAGTTTCCTGTAACGAAAAAACCTGGGGCGCTTTCAAAGTAAACTTTCTCAATTGTGTACTCAGGCAAATCGATCTTGCCATGAATCACAGCGTTGAGCGGTGTCTTCGTTGGCATGGGCCATAAGCCAAGCGACACGAGCATTTGACGGCGAACATACTCGGCACGCGTACTCCATTCCTCTTTGGTTTTTGGGGGAGTGAACGGAAAGTACCCATTCAGGTCCTTGGGAGACGAGAGACGTTGATCGTTCGGTTCAGCAGCGACGGTTTCGACCTCAGATAGATTGCTGTATGCAATCAGGGATAAACAAATCAACGCTGAATTCAAAAGTAGGCGGGTGCTCATTTGGAATGCCGGATGGAAAATGATGGTGGGAGGGAGGAGCAACGCAAAGTTTAGTTGTCGCTAGTGTCGGAACTTCACTTACACGGTTAGTATAGCAAACCTCGTTGTAGAATAATCGAGAGACCTTTGGGAACCATCCATATGACTGAAACCAACCAAATAAAGGCACTGGAGCCAACACCACGTATCCTGTCGGTCGATGCATTGCGCGGGTTCGACATGTTTTGGATTATGGGAGGTGACCGTTTCGTACAGGTGTTGCTTGGACTGTCTGGCCTGTCGATCGCACCCGTTTTGAGCGATCAGTTCGAACATGTGGCCTGGGAAGGTTTTCGATTCTACGACTTGATTTTTCCTTTGTTTCTGTTCCTCGTCGGATGCGTGCTTCCTTATTCTCTTGAGAAACACAGGGACTCCCCATCATCAGCCTATTTGAGGATTTTTCGGCGGACATTGACGTTGTTCATTCTGGGGTTGATCTGCAATCGAGTTCTCGATTTCAAGTTTGATGAATTGAGGCTTGCGGGCGTGTTGCAGCGCATCGGGATCTGCTATGGAATTGCGGCGCTGATATGCGTGCATTTGCGGCTTCGTGGTCAATTTATCGCGATGGTCGCGATCTTGGTTGGCTATTGGTGCATCCTTGCGTTTGTGCCGGTACCCGGTGGTCGCGCAGGCGATTTTTCACCAGAAGGCAATCTCTGCGGATATCTGGATCGCAATTTTCTGCCGGGCAAAATCAAGAAAGAATACTACGGTTTTGGAGACAATGAAGGATTGCTCTCAACTCTGCCCGCTATCGCAACAGTGCTTTTGGGGGCTCTCGCTGGGGCTTGGTTGAAGTCGAGTGTCATGCCATGGACCAAAGTGGCTGGACTCGCGGCAGCTGGCGTGTCTGCTTTGTTATTAGGCTATACGTGGGGCTTGACTTTCCCCATTATTAAAATTCTGTGGACTAGCTCTTTTGTGTTGGTCGCAGGTGGCTGGAGCCTTTTGCTGCTAGCGCTTTTCTACGCCTTGATCGATGTGATAGGTTGGCGAAACTGGGCGTTCTTTTGGATTGTGATCGGCGCCAACGCAATCACCATTTATGTGGTACCAAGGTTCATTGATTTCGACGGCAAAATGGCCAAGTTCTTCCTGACAGGCGTGTCCGAGCTTTCAGGAAATGCAAGTGTGTTGGTTCTCGTAACGGGGGCGCTTGCGGCCAAGTGGTTGTTCCTTTGGTACCTTTATCGACAACGCATCTTTCTTAGGTTGTAGGAGCACGAATACTACGAAATGGATTCAATTTCGATTTCGATTGTGTTCGAATCCAACTTGATTACCAGGTGTTGTGATGGCTTGAGATAATAAGGCGTCCACTCGAGCGGAGGCAACGCCAGCAGAGTTCCGCACAATGTAGTGATCGAACCACTATGAGCAAATGCCACCATTGTGTTGGCGCAGCTCACCGAATCGACGACAAACTCTTGCCACCATGCCAACGCTCTTGCGGAGACCTCGTCAGTAGTCTCGCCACCTCCCGGTCGGAATGTGGACGGACACTCAAGCATCGCATGCGCTTCCTTTAACTCGACCGGTGGTATCTCAGACCAAGCGACCGATTGCCATGAACCAAAAAAACGTTCTCGTAATCGACGGTCAGACCTGGTGTGGATGTTTAGGCGACTGGCTAACCAACGTGCCGGGTCAGCGCAGCGGCTCAAGTCGCTATGCCAGATTTGAGTTGGTCGTAGTGCTCCAGGCAAGCGAAGAAGTGCGGTTTCGAGCGGCTCAAGCGTCGATTCCCATCCGTCATCCAATCCTACATCACTGTCACCATAGCAGATGCCTTTGGATTCGAAGTGAACGATTGGGTGACGCACGAGGTACACTACCTTGGCTTGATCTCTCATCATGGAGCTAAGCGACAGATTGACCAATCGTTCGTTTCGGGGCTCAGATCGTATCGAAAGCGATCGTGCAGGCGAGAAGGTTTCCCTTGCCAAAATTCCATCATTGCCGGAACGACCTTGTAGCCTCCCCAATTTTCAGGCCGGGATATTGGCTGATCAGCAAACTTTGCATCCAGCTCCTGTATCATGACCTCCAGTTGGAGTTCATCTGCGAGAACTCGGGACTGAGGAGAAGCAACAGCACCCAATTGGCTCGATCTTGGTCGAGATGCAAAGTACTGGTCAGAGATGACAGTCGACGTCTTGAACGCATGACCCTCGATTCGAACCTGTCGATCAAACATTGGCCAAAAAAAATGAAGCGCTACTTTGGAATCCAACGCGATCTGCTGCCCCTTGGCCGAGTCGTAGTTCGTAAAGAAAAGAAACCCATCGGTTTCGATCCCCTTTAGCAATACGATTCGGCTGCAAGCACCGCCCGAGGAATCGGCGGTAGAAAGCGTCATGGCATTTATCTCGAACCAATCCGGAACAGCAACTGTCTGCAGCATAGCGAACCAATCGTGAAATAGTCGCATGGGATCGGACGGCAACTCACTTCGATTTAAACCACCGAATGAATAGTCTCGTCGTAAATCTTGAATACTCAAATGCAACACTCCGTTTCGGCATCGTTTTTGCTTGTGGAAAGGACTAGGGTTGTCATTCTGACAATCCTATCACCACGCGTAAAAGCGGACGATAGGTCGAGGTTTTTTCCTCAAATTTAAGGGATGTCAGCAACGACATCCAGACGCCAAGCTCATGAATCGAATACCAGAATCATCAGGTTCCAAGGAAGAATTACCTCGCATTTCCCTAGCGGGAACTTTGCTGGTATCTGCTCCATGTGTTCAAGATCCGGTTTTCGCCCGATCGGTCTGCATTGTTGTTGAGCATTCTGTCGAGCAAACTATAGGCATTATGTTGAATCGCCGCCTGGCCGTGGATGGTGGAGCACTTTTGGAGCAACTTTTGGAGGGCGCGGTTTCCACCGATTCGACCATCTCCTATGTCAACTTTGGCGGACCGCAAAATGGACCAGTGTTGGCAATTCACGACAACCAACAGTTGGCCGAAGGGGGGAACAGTCAAGGAGTTTATTTGTCCGCACAGTCTGACACTTTGAAGAAGCTGGCGAGAACGACCCCGGAGCACTGTAGGCTATTCGTTGGCCACGCCGTTTGGCAAGTTTCGCAACTTGAGACGGAAATCATCAATGGGAATTGGCATATTCTGCCAGCCGTGCCCGAATTGGTATTTGCGGATGAACACACAATGTGGGCACGCAGCATTCAAGCAATCGGAAACGGTATCATCCAAATCGCCACGGGCCTTCCACTTTTAACCTCTCAATTGGACTTGAACTAGGTCGAGCAAATACCTCATCGAAAGGCCAAGGACCGCTGGTGACCAACCGTTGACACGCACGATTGTAGGGATTCTTCCGGATTTTTCGCAACATCCAGAAAATCGAATCGTTTTGTCTCATCTTAAGCAACTTTTTGGACGCTTAATGTCGAAGCCACTCTAGGGTTAGGAGGCGGAGTTTCGGATGTACTTTCCGAGCATCTTCATGGTCCGAGGTTTTTATGAAAATGTATCGACTCATATCCAAAAAACTCTCCAGATTTTTAGTTGCGGACGACGGTCCCACGGCAGTGGAATACGCCGTCATGCTATCGATGATCGCGGGAGCTTGCGTTATCGCGGTTAATCAACTCTCTACCGCAGCCAAGGATTCGTTCAATTCCTCAGGTACAGCGATCAACGGTGCTATGAATCCGTAGGATTGTCATCGCAGTCGCTTGATGTAGTGGTTGTCTCCGAGCGATAAAGCATGTCGAACATATCCCCAACGATTCATCAGTCGTTCGGTGCCTCTCTCGCTAATAATCTCACACACGATGGCGGTTGAATTTCTTAGTTTGGCAATTTGCTCCAAGGTAAAGACTGCTCGGTAGATTGTCTTATACTGCGTACTTGGGCCGCTCCGTGCGTAGAGCAAGCTCATGTAACCCGGTACACTGCGAGGGAACGCGTAATAGGCGACACAGGAATCGGTGGGCAATTTACGATTGTATCTGTCCCAGTAGGACTCCCACCGCGATCCCAATCGAGGCCACCATCGAGGATAAATGCTGGTTAACTGCCCATTCGCAATCTCTACCTCGCCATACCTCCATGAACGAAGGCTCTCCCGGTTCTGCTCTATAGAATGGACAGGCCTCAATGCAAAACTAGCAATGCGGAAACCTGAGAGGAAAGACGGCATGGCCGACCTAGATCCGAACCTTTAGCAGCCACGACCCTATGCAAAGCTCATTGCATTGCTAACACGACACGATCGACGGGGGATAACCGCGATCCCCCGGACGAACGTTGGATTTTTAAGAACCAGCGGACAAAAGCTTAGGCAACTGCCATTGAAGCTTTCTTGATCATGCTGCTCAAGCGGCTTTTGGTTCGCGAAGCTTTGTTGACGTGAATAATCTTCTTTGCAGCCGTTTGGTCAAGCATCTTGCAGTATTCAGAATACTGTGTCTTGGCCTCATCAAAGTTCTTGGACTCGACGGATTCGCGGAGCTTTTTCAGTGCAGTTTTGAGCTGCGACTTGGCTGAACGATTGCGTGCTCGGCGCTCGAGGGACTGGCGATGGCGCTTTTTGGCACTCTTAATATTTGGCACTTCACAACTCCTGAATGCGATCTAGACTTCAATTATCCCCGAACCTGGAGCCGCATATGATGCCAAGAATCTCCGGTTTTGTCTAGGGCTTTGCTCTTGTTTGGTAGCCGCATCGGGCAATCCATTTGAGTCACTCTGCTCCAAACTGAAAGCAAAACCACGCGTCTCCAGCTTCGTTGGAGGTTCGCGTAAAGAGTCGATAGCCAGAAAAATCCGGTAAAGCACGGTACTTTCCCCTCCGCAGCTCCGTTTTGAATAGAATTGCAAATTTTTCTTCCGAACTAACC
>JANMNR010000718.1:0-11767 GCA_031368325.1 Pirellula sp. | reverse complement strand
GTACGCCACCTGGCGAAATCAAAAGTCCTTGCTTCTTCAGTTCGTTGCTAACGCGAACTTGCCCATGGGCCGGTTGCTCAAATGCCATCTTGAGAATGGCTTGTTCGATTGCCGGTTCGCATCGATTTTTCGCGACGGGCTACTTCTTGGAAATCTCCTTGAGGGCTTCATCACCACCGGTCTCATAGAGCTCTTTAATCCGAATGGAAAGAACGATCCGATGGACCGAAGCGGGGGATCGACCGCTTCCTAATGAAATTTGCTTGCCCCGCTCGATCATCGGGGACGTAATCCGCTTGGACCCCAAAACATCATGTCGGCATCAACAAAACTGTCAACAATCCGCCAGGTCGCGATCACTGTGAGTGACGTCGAGATCGCCATTGCGTTTTACCACAACATACTTGGGTTGGATCTGTTGTTTCGCGCTGGGGCAAATCTTGCGTTTCTTGATGCAGATGGCGTCCGTATCATGCTAACTACGCCACAGGGGGCAGGGGCAATTGGCGCGAACTCGATTTTGTATTTCTGTGTGAAGGACATTGTTGCGGTACACAATTCGATGGTATGGAAAGGGGCAACAAGCGAACGCGCACCTGAACTTGCTGCAAAGATGCCAGATCACGACTTATGGACCGGATTCTTGCGCGATCCTGACGGAAATCTCGTCGGGCTAATGGAGGAAAAACGGGGATAACTAAGGGACAGACACGATGGCCTCGACCAGAGTGGCATGGTCGGTGACTTTGGTCACTTGCTCGGCCTAGGTCAACGAAACCATTCGCGAGACTACACGTTGAGGTGACATGAGTTGGGTCAAGGAAGCGCTTTCGTCTTTGGAGGCCGGTCGGATAGCTAAAGTTCGTCCGATTGGTGGCTCTATGCGGGGACGAATTGAAAGCGGTCAACTGGTAACTATTGCTCCCAACACCACAGGAGTCGTAGCAATAGATGACGTTGTTTTTATTCGATGGAAAGGCAACTTCATACTTCATATCGTAAAAGATATTCAGGATGGCAAGGTGTTAATCGGCAAAAATATTGGCAGGATTAACGGATGGGCAGAATCAGCAGACGTTTTGGGCGTGGTAACATCTGTCGACGATTAAGATCGAACCTATATCAAATACATCGCGATCCATGGCATGCACACGAAGCACTCGATACGCCTTTTTGACTTGCGTTGAGTCAAATCCTCGCGCACGGAAATGACGAACTTCGGCGAATCAAAATATACCTAGGACTAGGCGAAGCCTTCATCGACATCTTTATCTGGATCACGGTGTGCGGATTCGCTGCTGCAGTCGTCGCAACAGTGATTGCTCGACTACTGTTCCGAGTTCGTCTGCGATGGTGCCTGTTGACTGCACCCGTTGCTGGGACCGTTCTTGCCTTTGACTCCAGAAAAGAATGGGAGGTGGAAGTATTGGTCGGAACCGACCTATGGATACTGGAATGAGGAGGCTGCAGAAAAAACCCGCTTTCCAACTTCAGTCCTGCCGACAACGAGGTCTTCGGAAACGATGCTTCAAAGCTTTCGCGGACCTATAGTGTCGAACTTCGCTTCAATATCGAATAGAATTCGAGAGCAGACGATTGCAACCAAGCTCTCCGAGTCGTTGTACCACTGATGTCGGTAACTGCCCGCTGGACATTTTGCGATGGAAATCACGAAGACATTTGCCAACACCTTTAGCGACATGATGCGTGCAAAAATTCGATGGTTCTTCCGTCGGAGCCTTTATCGGTACGCGATCGCGGTGGCCCTGATTACCTATGGATTGCATGGCAGCAATCCATATCTGACCACAACAGACAAGTTTGCTCTTGGCCTAGGCTACTTTGTTGCGCTCAGCCTCGCGGTGCTCTGGCTTCACGTGGTAATAGCACTAACGCAATCTCGAAAGCTGACACTACGGACGATTACATTCACAGACAAGAGCCTGATTGTGAAACACAAGGGCGAAATGGCAACATGTGGTTGGGATTGGATAATCTCTGCAGGCGAGTCGCCGACGCTAATATCATTGCTCGTTCAAAAGCGGCCTCGACTTGAATTGTACCTACCAAAGACTAAACTGACCGGGAGCGAATACACAGTTCTGCGCAGGTGGCTCAGCGCACACGGCAAACTTACTCCACTGATCAACTTGGCAGAACAACTGGGTGAACGCGATCCGGAATAGTCAGGATCGGCTCGCGTTGCTTTACATCGTGATTTCCCGGCCGCGTTCTCCCAAACGTTTTGCCCTGAGGTGGGTTCATGGACAGTGATCCAAACTAGAGAAACGCCAAAAGCCATTTAATGGAGGGGGCTCAAAAACACTCGAAGTGGCAGGTGTTATAGCAGCGGGTGTCACGGACACTTTGGTTTGCCGCTTGTTGTCGTTGATCCAGTTTTCTTGTGGTCAGCGAATTGATTGCGGATCGGAATCACGGAAACATCGGCAACGGTTTTCGACGATTGTCAAGCGATTAGACTTCGGATTCCTTCGGCACGTTAAAGGGAGAGCGATAGACGCGAGTGAGCAAACTGTCCGCGTTTGGATTGCCGAGGAACTGCTCTTTTTCGTTATCGATTCGCAAATGCTGTCCCACCATCCATTTCACGTCATCAATAATCACGCCAGCATCGGCAAGATGTTGTTTGGTGCGAGCGAAGGTTTCAAGGATCTCTCCCTGATCCTTGACCTGACTCATTCGGCTGGGCATGTCCGATATTGATGTCAGGCTTCCAAGGCGGAAAGATATATTGGCGATTTGACACAGCGCCGTTGATTGGTGTCCTTCTAAGATATCGGCAGCAAGATCGGTTTGCTTCCGTGTACGAACGGCCTGGAGAAAGTTGGTGAAGTGATTCCCGGACTCGCCCTTAAAGGTGCGTACGAGGTTGCCCTCGAGATCATAGAGTGCCGTTTCCGCGATGATGCCTTCGGTACCGTAAAAGAACCATGAAGACTTGATTTTAGGATGGAATGGAACCGTCTTCAAGCCGCGTGTTTCGGACACAATCGTCTTGGATCCGAAATCGAAAATCGCAACTTGGGTATTGGGTGTCTCCGCCGCATCAACATATCCCAGTCGCCCTCCATAGCTGATCACACTGTGGCCCAACCCCGTTAATCCCAGCCCCCACCGACAAATATCCAACGAATGAATGTTATTGTTTCCGATCTCGCCGTTTCCAGTATCCCAAAACCAATGCCAATCATAATGAAACTTGGGCCGAATAAGTTCTGACATCGGCGCAGGGCCAGCCCACAGATTGTAATCGCAGCGAGGGGGCATTTCACATGGCGATGGCCCTCCAATCGAGTCACGGCCACCATAGACAATACTGCGTGCGAGTTTCACCTCGCCCAGTTTTCCATCGTGCATGTATTTGACAGCCTCGGCTAAAGCGCCTCGCGATCGATTTTGCGTTCCCGCCTGACAAATACGACTGTACTTGCGAGCTGCTTGCACCATGCGACGGCCCTCACTGACGTTATGACTGACGGGCTTCTCGCAATAGACATCTTTGCCAGCTTGCATGGCCCAAATGGTTGCAAGCGCATGCCAATGATTCGGTGTCGCGACGAATATGACGTCGACCGACTTGTCGTCGTATACCAATCGCAAATCCTGCACCTTTTTCGGCATCGGGCGATTCATTTTTACGAGCAACGCACCGACTTCATCGGCTCGATCCAAATCAGGATCGCACACATAGGCAATATCGCAGTCTGTTAATTTGGCCAGTTCTTGTGCATGTGCTTTACCGCGAATACCGCAACCAATGATTGCCGCAGTCAGTTTTTCATTCGAACTCACCGCATCTGCTGAGGCCCTCCCCGACACAGGTAAACTGACTGCGGCTGCAGCCATAATGGAGTCTTCGAAAAAGCGTCGTCGATTTAAAGTACTCATAGTGCGATTAATTCCAGTCAATTGGTGGCAATGATTCTACATTGATCACCTAAGGATTTCAGTCGATCAGGCCTTAGCCTTTGCCAATACGTCCGCTAAACCCGCCGGGTTACCACTCTGACGGTAGCTTTCCTCAGCCGCTTCCATGAAAGCAAATATTTCGATCGTTCCTTCATCGCTTACCGGCACTGCACCGGTTAAAAAAGCGAGCGATTTCCCCACAGTACGGTTCGTTGTCATGATTGGCAAAACGCTTAAATCGATCAGCTTCGTTTTGCTTAGACGGCGTCGTCCAGCAAGGACTCCGCACGCCAGGTAAATCTGCCCAAGATCGAGTACATGAATCCTGGATACCCAAATGCGAAGAGCCCGATCAGTGCGTTAAGTGCCGTTGCAAACGATCGCCGTCCGTCACCAATCCACTGTCCCTGAGCGACCATTGAGATCAAATAAGCGAAATATCCAACAGCCACGATTCCACCAACAACCCGCCAGCACCATTTGAATTTATCTGGATCATACAATCCAAAGAGCGAGAGGATGGCGAGCAACTCAAATGCCACCAGCACTACCCAGCCCACTAGCCCCGCAGGTTTCGCAAGCAACGGCAGAAGCGTGAGAGTCGCGACTAAGAAGGGGGCCGTGCACCAAAACATGAATCGAGTTGGTCGCGGAAGTTCCTGAATTCTCATTCGGTCACGATTTCCACTTTGGCGGTTACCTTTTTGCCAACAACCTGAGCTACTTATCCAGAGACTCAAAGGTGCCGAAGGTGGCATTGTCAATAAACTTGTTTCCAGGAAAGCACTTGCGAAAAACGCAGGTTTCTAACCTTGAAGAACATTTGACTTTCTTGGTTTGGTTCGATCCGACTTGCGGTCAGATGGCAAAGCTGGTGGGCAATGCCTGCGGCGAGAAATGCTCAACCGCTGGTAACACGTAACTCATTCTGGTAAGGCGTAACTCATTCAAGGAGACACTAGCTAAACAGCCAATTTTTGGCGTCGATTGCTCCAGCGTCTTGCCGCGAAACCTCCGAGCCCTACCATTCCTACGAGCAACATCGAGGTGGGCTCCGGGACAGCCGTGATTGTCAAGCTTGGAAGCGTTCCAAGGGAGCCGTCAAGAAAAACTGGGCCATTGCCGCCTGTACCGTCACCGAGAGTGAAGTTTAGCCCGCCGGCTGGTTGCGTAACGGTAAACAATGCCGAACTCCCGTCTGTACCGCCTGTCACGTCGAAGCTTCCTAGAAAAAGACGAGACGTCGTCGTACCTGCTTCACCAAGGACAAGCGGGGACAACGCATCGACGCTTAATGGAAAGGATGCAGTTGATGGATCAAAACTGAGTGTTGAATTTACATCAAAACGCGTATTTTTTGCCAATCCGGTTATATTGTTATTGCCCACGGATGCCGTTCGAACAACACCAAAATTCGCAGTCGCCATCCCCCAATTAACATCGTTGAGCCGAAGAATTGAGGCACCGTCTACCCTCTCTCGAAGAAAGACGGATACAGTCGTAATGCTAGCGGGATTGACTTGAATCGTCCCCGGATTTGTATTGCCTTGTGCCACGAGTTCCAAGCTGTAAATGACTGCCGCCTCGGCTACAGCCGAATAGGATACGATCAACAAGAACAGACCCGCTGTTTTAAAATTCATCTATTTGGTTCCAGTGAATTGAGTTAAATCTTGCCTGATACTTAGATTAGTTAGATACCATTAAAGTTCATCGCGAAAATCATTAATGATCGATGAAATACAGTATCCGCTGAATACGTCTGTATCGATAAAATCGACTAGAACTACCGATAGATTCTGATCGGTGCGTTCAAAATTCGGAAAGTCATCGTGATCCAGGTGGGCACCGATTGCTTGGTAGAATCGGTCCAATAGCATCCCTTTGAGCACGATCGTTGAAGTCCATGCGGACACGTCCCGGTCATTGGTGGCGAACAAAATGGAGTTGCTTCGCGACGCGATTCGCAAACCTCCATCCATGTTTATCGCCGAGCCCTGTCCCGAGCTTGTAGAATTCAAAAGGGGGAAATGGTTCCACAACGAAGCACTGGCCAGCAAACTATCAAAAATAACGTTGGAATCGTCTGCCTGTTCCAATTCCAAAGAGGCCAAGATCGACTTTGTCGGTCCAGATACAAAAGGAATCACTTCAGGAGACAGTGAAAACCCGGTTGGTTCGGAATAAACCTTAAGTACATTTACCAAGCCGTCGTTTGAATCAGCCCCAGGCAACGCAGGCGGCCATATTACCAGATCATTTGTGTTGTTATCCGATGCAGCAGACGAAATGATGTTGATTGCCGATACGCCCGAAGCTGCTGACGCGATCGCATTCATTGTTACGTTGACAAGTGTGCCAGCAAAACCGTACGCGAACTCAGGTCCCAAACCCGACGTATAAACCAATTTCACCAAACCTGGAGTTGCAATATTGCTAATTGGCGAAAACCCAAAGCCACTTAACGCAGCGCCCAACTCTATCGATCCAATTGTGAATCGCGTTGCATCGTAAGTAAATGCGACATTCAACCCGGCAAAAGAAATGCCGGTAGGTTCTGTTACAAGAATATTGACCGGCACTACGACAGAATTGCTTGGCTCCACCGTCAAATTGGTCGGGATATAGATGATTGGGTCTGGCCCCGTAGCCGGGGGAGTGAAGCCAGTCGGCAATGGCGGGATAGACGAGAATCCGTTGGAGCCACTCGTGATGAAACGAAGCAAACCCGTTACATCACCCGTAGTAATGGAGCCAGAGTCGTTCATGTCTCCGACCAAGGCTGGATCTGCCAACTTGAGATTGGAGAAACCGGTCGTGCCGAGCGAGCCCGAGATCGATCGCAATAATCCTGTAACGTCCCCGGTTGTGATGCTCTGGCTATTGTTGATGTCGCCTCGGAACGACGCAATCTGAATGCCGTCGTCCGCGACATTAGGAAGGTCGGTGGTATCAAACGCCGAGACCGTCACGTCCGACAAGTCAAGAATCGACTTAACACCACTGGGAGCTGTCGTAGGAACCGTTGCAATCAAATTGACAAGCGTGATCGGCCCTGCAACACTGCTAAACTCCGTATCCTTCGCGATGGCAACCCTCACGGTACCTGGAATGTCCGTATTGACCGATATCGATGCTCCCGCAATCGGTGTAGTACCACCGCTTATTGATAACAATGCAGGATCGTACTTCAACGTAAAGCTAGCGCCGGCTACGTTGACTCCGGTATTCAATGTTATCGGAATACCTGACGTTGATGAAGCCGGAAGGTTCACAGCCTGACCGAATCCACGGACGAAATCCCCCACACTCACGATGATCGTATCGTTGGCTATGGCTCCGACGGTAAACTGACGGACATAATTATCACCAGTCGTTCCATTGCTGTCTCCGTCCAAGTCAACAAAACCGTTGGCTGCACTTCGAAGCGTTACGGTATAGGTATCCGCGGCGAACATCCCACCTGTCTTAATAAAAGTGAAACCACGATTGTCTGCATCCACTACGACCGATCCAGCGACCGATCCGCTTGCGACTCCAACCACGTTGAAATCGCTTGCCCCGTAGACTCCATTGGAATCCACTAGATTGAGAAGTGCAGGGTCAAATGCCTTGCCGAATCGAACCGAGAATCCAGAATTCGATTGTGCAAAGCTGCTAACGCTCAACAAGCCCGGAGTAACGATGATCGTAAACGACTTGGTGATGCTCAAGCCACCTTGATCGGCACTGGTGATCGAAATGCTATAGCTCGATTGCACGCCATCCAAAACTGTCGAACCAACTCTCAGTGCATTCGAAACAATCGAAAACTTGCCCGCATCTGTTCCACTCAGGGCGTATGTGAAAGTGTTCGCTGCATCAACATCGGTCGTCGAGAGAGTTCCAACCGTTGTTCCGGCTGGGGCATTGTTGGCTACCAAACTGCTCGATAGAGCGACGTCGGTTGGCGCTTCATTGACATTGGTTACATTAATCGTAAACGCTTTCTCGAAGAACAATCCACCTTGGTCGGTCGTGCGTACACCGATGGAGTAGCTGTTCTTAGTCTCGAAGTCGAAACTCGCGTTGGCCTTCAGCAAATTACCAGTAACAGCAAACGCCAAATTGTCCGTGCTACCCGACCCTGTCACCAACGAATAGGTGAAAGTGTTTCCTGCGTTGGAATCGGTGCTAGAAAGTGTTCCGATCGTCGCGCTGGCTCCAGCATTCTCTGCGATAGAAGATGCAGTCAGCGTGATGTCAGTCGGGGCAGAGTTAGTACCACTTGCCGCTTGAACTGAACCAGAGACTATAAGATCGTCGCCTGATAAATCGTAAACATACCAAGATCCACCTGTCGCCGTCGCACCATAAGGGACAACGCGAAGGTTAACTGAAGTGCCCGCTGCTAAATTTTGTAGCCCACTGATTCCGGCAAGACTCAACTGTGTCATGGCTGCACCCGCAGAAGCACTACTGGAAAACTCATTCGCAAAGTCACCGATGTCCGTCCATGAACCAGTATTGATCTGATATTGCCAGGATCCATTTCCGGCACCAGTACCACTCCGGCGATAATTGAGATCGAGGGAAGAAAGCGAAGCCGTTTGGCCGGCAGAAACCGTGAGGCCAAAACTTACAAACTGGCTTCCTGTGACTCCAGCGCTGGACGTCGACGCCCAGCCATGTCCGCCCCACGCATCGGCCGCCGCGGAATTGGTCGTCGCAACACCACTGCCACGTGTTAAACCGAGGGAATTTGATACGCCTGAAGCTACGCCGCTGGCCGACAAGCCCTGTGCCCCGAACGCCGATTGACCGTTAACATCCCAGGCCAGAAGCACTCCTCCGCCCGTTCCACCACCCGTAGCCGTTCCGGTTCCTGTCAAGTTGATCGTAAATAACGCTTCGTCCGTATCATTGGAGCCGATCGTAATCGTTCCGTTGGCAACACCCTCCGCCGTCGGTTGAAAACGTATGGTAAACGTTGTCGCTGCACCGAGCGCGAGCGTGCTCGAACCAAAACCTGACTGGACGAGGAATGGTCCTGATCCCACAGTGAGCGAGGTGAGATTGAGACTGGTTGTACCTTGATTGCGAACTCGCAAAGTCACATCAACTGTAGCTCCCAATTGTGCACTACCGAAATTGACACTGTTGCCACCGGTAAAGAATTCTGCAGTCGTCGATAAGACTGAGATCTCGGCGTTATTCAAATTCGATACCCCGCTGGCCGCATTCAATCGGCCCCAGCCCATGTTGTTATTGCGTCCTGTGGTAATGCTGTAGGCAGACGACCCAACGATGTCGGTATTGGACCTTAAGTAACTTCGAAGTTGTGCTGGCGTGAGCGTGACGCCAAGCTGATCGGCCCGAGCAAAAACCAACGCAGCGATGCCACTTGCGAGTGGGGTAGCCGAGGACGTTCCTCCGAAACCGTTTGCCCCAGTTCCGGTGTAGTCACTCGGGTCATAACCCGCAGTGCCCGGTCGGTCAGTGGTGTCGATGGCTAAGTAGCCGGAGCGCGTGTCGTTGCTGGGGGTTACCAAATCGACTGCAGCGCCAAAGTTGCTGTAGTCTGATTTTTCAGCCTTATTGTTGATCGCGCCGACTGCGAACACTCCTGGGATGTTGAGCGATTGCAAGGCGGGTTCGGAAACAGCGCCAAACTCATTTCCAGAAGCGACAAAAATCGGCGTACCTTTGCCTTGTCGTCCCAGCGTCGTTCCCCAGGTCAGCGCATTGTTGATGACCGTACTACTAGCTCCGCCACCCCAACTGTTGTTCAGTACATCGGCTGATTTCCACGTTCCACTACCGTTGGCCTTGCGGCCTGCCGCGTAGTAAAGTGCTGAAGCGATGTTGGCATCGGATGCGACGGAGTTCCCTTCGAAAATTCTGGCGCTTAGCACCTTCGAACCGTACGATGCCCCGGCGACGCCCAGGGAGTTGTTACCCTTTGCGGCCGCAACTCCCGCAACCGAAGTGCCGTGCATGTCAGAAGTGCTAGTGTTCGATGATTGGTTATTATTCGATACAAAGTTCCAGCCATTTACATCGTCAACCCATCCGTTCGCATCGTTGTCCAAGCCGTCACCGGACACCTCGCCCGGGTTGACCCACACTGTCAAGTCCGGATGGTTGGTCACAACGCCGTCATCGATGATTCCGATCGTGTAATCAACAGAACCACCTTGCAGGACATCCCAAGCTTCGGGCAGATCCGAATCGGCATCAACTGTTCCGCCGCTTTGTCCGGTGTTATTCAAGTGCCATTGGTTTGAGAAGCGCGTGTCATTAGGCGTAAAGAATTTCTGCCAGTCTTGGTAAAAGTTGGGCTCTACCCATGCAAGCCGCGAATCGTTGTGCAAAAGGTTTGCCACGGTTAATGCCACTTCACCCTTGCCAGCAGCTACCGTCGCGATGAACTGGTCAGATGTTCCAGGAAGTGACCGGTACGATCTGAAATGCGAATTTCCCTGAAAGAAAGCCTCGGCGCTGATGCCATCAGCGAGACTAACTATTAATTCATCAAGCACGACCGCTTCGGAATTGGATTGCAACGCAACAAAAACGGGTGCCGTTTCGCGAATCAACGACGAATCTCGCCAAGATCCCTCCACTTGCGACTCATTCTGGTAGACCAAATCGTAAACGGAAAAGTCAGCGTTGAGTTTACGGACAAACGAAAGGCCTAGTAACTCAAGCTCTGTTGTCGACGAGCTCCCGGTAGTGAGCGCGATCGCGAAACGCTGAGGATGCTCGACCAATCCCCGTTGCTGTCCTTCAGAGATGTAATAGTGCGAGGGTACTCGCACAGCCATAGGTAGGTCCAGGTCACGACCTTCGAGCGGCAGGTTGCCGACATCACTAGCCATAAGTTGCCTGGGGCCCAATATCTCAAATGAAGGTGAACGAACGTACGCCGACAGCCTTGTCAATCGAAATGAAGTATTTGGCAGGACTTGTTGTCTGGTAAACCAAGAACGCAACCAATTAGTAATGCGTCGAAGTTGAATTAGTCCAATTCGTTGTGATTTCCGAATCCAAGTCATCGATTTCGCTCCTTCAATTACCTTTCCGAGGACTGGACGCATCAATATTGAGGCGTATAAGAACGTTTTACCACCTGAATCGTCGGGTCCCATCGCATGGATTAGAATCGGCGGCGGCGTTTGCCGAAGTTGGGACCGTACGCCAAAGAGTCGACGGAGTTCAACGTGCCATTTCCATCAATATCAAAGGCAGCGATTTGACTTTGATTTCCGGACCTAGCCGCTTGACGAAAGCGAACCGTGTCCAAACCGTCTACAGCTCCATTGCCATCTGAATCGCCGAATAATCGGAAGAAATTATCTGTCGCAAAATTATCGCCGAAGATGTTGTCGCCCGAGACCTTGGTTGGATCCACTGTCAATTCGTAATTTCCGTCCGCCAGCGAATTTCCATTACGCGAATTGGTTGGTCCATCAGCGCGTGCGATTACTCCACTTCCGGCGCCAAAAGTAATGACAAAACCTGACGTCGTCAATTGTGTGAGAATGATTGAATCAATTGCTGAAGACGTATCCTTGTTTCTCAAAGTGAACGCGTTGACTCCCAATGTGATTGGAGCCGAAAACGTGACCGATAGTGAAACGATCTGAGATCGCTGGTTCCCGTCATTGAAACCCGCTCCCGCATTGATGACTGTACTAACCAAAGTCGGAAGTCCAGCTGCTGCGACGACCGTAATGGATCCGTCACTTGCATCAACACCGGGAGTGACTCCCGGGAGAATATTGAGATCATTGGTGTTATTGTCGGATGCAGCGGCCGCTGTAATGTTGAGAGCGGACACGCCAAGTGCTGCGGT
>JANMNR010000668.1:0-3921 GCA_031368325.1 Pirellula sp. | reverse complement strand
CCGAACAAGTCACTTGCCGAGAATCGACCCGCTGGAACGCTGGTTTCTACCCTTTCCACAGTCGACTCTGACGTAGGTGAGACATACACCTATAGCTTGGTGCCAACACCAACGTCCGGGGACAATATCCGATTTCAGATTGTTGGCAACGAACTACGAACAAACCGCAAACTGAATTTCGAAGCGCAGAGCTCGCATCAACTGCGCATTCGAAGCACTGATTCGACCGGTCTGTTTGTCGAGGTGCCTGTCACGATTACCGTAACCGATGTGAATGAACTGCCAATCGTTGCAGCCACCGACGCAGCCAGTACACCAACGGACCTCAAGGTTGTTATTGATGTTTTGGCCAATGACCGTGACCCGGACGGCTTTATTGATCCGACGACAGTGAGGATCGTATCGGCTCCGACGGCAGGGTCTGTACTGGTCTTAGCCGATGGTAGGATCGAATTCACTCCCCCAATCGGCATACGGCAGGCATTGAGGTTTAGCTATTCTGTAATGGACAACGATGAGGTGGTGAGCAACACGGCGCTCGTGAGTGTGAAGATCCACTCTGCCTTCCAGAACCAGCGCAACGCGCTGGATGTGGACGATGACGGAACGATCACTCCGCTGGATGTCTTGACCCTTGTAAACGACATCAACGCAAACAAGATACGTGAGTTGCCGACCGGAGTTCCCTCTATTGCTCCGTACTTGGACACCAACGGAAATGGACAAGTTGATCCGCTGGATGTTTTGGAAGTTGTCAATTACATCAATGCGAATAAGCCTGGCGGTAGCGGAGCTGAAGGTGAATCGCGGATAGATGCCCTCAATGTGGACAGTGCGTTCGCAAGCTCGGACCTAGAATCCCTAGTGGGTTCACGCAGATCCAAGATAAACAAGGCGGATGTCATGCTGTCTGTGGATGACTACTACCAAAATCTTGATCTAAAGAGAAGCAGGCGTCGCGGTTAACCACAATGGCGGCGAATTCCTGCCCCGTTTCGACGCCGAAAGAAACGAAAGTATTCGAAAAGAAATCGCAACTCGATAGCTTTTCTGGATCCTTTCGTTAGTTCGGCTTGGTCTAGATTTTGGGTCAGCCTCTTGTCGAGGATTTTAGCCTTGCCTATACCGCTTCTGTCCGGAACTTGCCTTTCAAGTAGATCGTGCGATGTTCCATATCGGGCAACTTGTCTTTCAACGACGGCGCGATCGCCAACAGCACCAGCAGATCTTGCTATAGCAATAGCACAGAAGCATTGTCGCTTAAATACTGGGGCGTTCAAAACGCCCACCCTTTCGGATACCGATACAAAGACAGTAGACAAGGCATCAAAAGGGGCCCAGTCTTTGTTAGCAATCAATCAACAAATGGCCCCTATTGGAGCTCCCATGAGTGGCCCCTTGTGAAGCGCACACTGACAGCGTCCCAATCGACAAACCTCAATGAGGTTTTCACCCCTTGCCGTGGAGAACGATTCCTGAATGCTGTGGTCAACCGCCGACGCCGACCACTGATCCAGCGCAATCGTGCCGCCAATTAGATCAAGATGCGTTTGATTGAAAATCAATTTCGTTTCTCGAAATGGCTGATAGCTAATCGACTAAGGCCGCAAGCGGCAACTCAGGCTGTTTTTTGCGTCTGGCCATAAAGTAAATGCCCACACCAGCGATAGCCAATAGCGAAAGACTAAAAACTGGCCGGACGGCTATCCAAGCGACGCTAATCGTAATAAGCGAAACGGTGCTACCAAGAATAAACCCTATCAACATTGTGGCTATGCCAACCATTTTTCCTAGCAGGGGAACGACGTTAGCGAGTGCTTTGAGCGGGCTAGCCATCAGCGAAAATCCGATACAGCACATCAGCCATCCAACGAGACGCAAAACCGTCGCCAAGGTGGTATTGGAAAATCTCAGAGTCTCAAACATCTCGGAGGCGGACTTTGTTCCAGCCTCCAAACTTTCGATCCACTCTCCGTTCGCAGTTTTGTATGGGGCGAATTCCCGGCCCTTTTGTTGGGACAGGACACTAGCTGCCATCGGCTCAACAACGCGAAACTTTATCCTAAGATCACCGATCTGCGGGGATGCCACGTTGGCGGATTTGGGTCCGTACAGCAAATATCCATCTGCAGTTTTGAAACGGGAGCGTTCGTCGTTTTCAATTTTGCTCAGCAACGTTGACTCGTCTATGCTCACGTCTTTCCAGGCTCTGAGCTGTTCGATAAGTGCGGATCGCACGTGGAATGCCCCCAGGCTCGCTTGTTCCGTTGTGAGTGAACGCGAAAGATAACGCGGCGTTGGATTGGAATGTCCGCTTGGTTGTTCAAACGATTCGCTATTGATGCGATCGCGGTGCCATTTGCGATCATAATCATAGGTGGTAATCGTCTCCTTTCCGCCCCCCAGTTTGTCCCTTGACTTGCTTTCTTTGCGTTCAACCCATTGAAACATTTCGACATGGCGTTCGAGCCTCAATACCTTTCGGTCAATGACGAAATCCCCATCGCTAAGAACCTCGTCGGTGGTGGCTGTTCCAGTAACATGAACAAGTCGATTGTCCAACTCCGGAACGATCTCCAAGGGACTAGCAACTTCTGCAACGACTTTTTCTGCTTCGATCAGACCTTGAGTGCGGTGGATAGTTCGGTACTCGTTCCATGCGATCAATAGAATTGACCCTGGAACCAAAAGAAACCCAATAAGGATGCCTAAGAAGGAGTTGATAACTCGCGAAAAAAATCCTTGCCGTTCCGTTCGTGTTACCCTGTCCAACATATATTACGCGCTCCAACTAAACACCGCTAAACAAAGATGATCGTAAAAACTATTTCTTCGAAAGGTCTAGCAGTTCTACCTTTCGAAACTCCACAGGATGGCTTTCGGACTGGAGCGAAATAGAACCGCCGGACAGCAACTTCGTTCCCGTTTTTTGGATTAGTTCCTTAGCATGCGTATCTCGGTCGTCGAGCTGCGGTTGATTGTATTCCAGCACCAATTCGCCGTTAACAAAATGACGAATGACTTCGTTACCGTTGACCTCAACTTCGGCTGTGACCCAACCATCGCCGTGAAAAGTTTGGGATTTGGAACTCGTGCAATGAGCCAGAATGAGCTTGTCGCCCATGACCACATTCGTGCCTGGCGTACAAAGGTTGGATGTGGTTCGAGGAGTTTTGCCGTCGCCGCCAAGCAATTGCACTTCGATCGAGGCGGGGAAATCTTGGTCCTTGGACATTGTCTCAGGCCGTTCACCATGAATCATGATGCCACTATTTCGAAGCGCCCAGTTTGGTCCGCCCTTGGCCTGCTCACCAACGAAACGATATTCGACACGAATGCGATAGTGCGAATAAGAATCCTTATAGAACAGGTGCCCAAACGTCTCCTTAAACTCGGCGTATCCCTCGTAGCCGACCTTCAACACTCCATCCTCAACTCGAAACGTATTCGCAAAATTGTCTCCCAAATCGTGAAAACGGATCTTTGGGGTCCACCCCTCCAGATCCTTTCCGTTAAACAGCGAAACCCATTTTTCATTGTCCGCCTTGGCTGCAACCAGTGCAGTCAACGAACCTGAAACGACGAGAAACAGCAGTGCCGCTGAAAAAGCGGTACGTGCAAGCAGCAAAAACTCGGTTGTTCGCATCGAGGTACACCATGGAAAGGAATGCAAAAAGGGCCAGCGAGCTTGGGGCAGCTCGCGCCCTATTCTAGCTAGTCCGTTTCATTCTGTGAAAGACCGATCACAATTGTCGAAATCCTGGTAGCCACACCCCAATTTTGGAACTTGAAGGAGCACTGACCGTGCCCCGCCCAATTATACTGGGCATCGCAACGCCTATTACATTGCAGCATCGACTAGAAAGACTTTCATGACAGAGTGGTTAACGCGAATCAGCCTGTATGCAATTGCAGCTGCTT
>JANMNR010000601.1:0-11086 GCA_031368325.1 Pirellula sp. | reverse complement strand
CCACGAAAACTCGGCATCTCGAATCCCCATGGACAAGCAATCCGGTAGCATGCGTTCTAGCACGACCAATCCAAGCCCCCACCGCTGATATTCGGGGACAACATTGGTACTCATCACGCGAACCTTTTTGATCTTTTTGCGTCCGAAAAGTAAAGTTAAGAAGCCAAATGGAAACAATCTACCGTTGATCCTCTTGATTAATGGATTGTAATCTGGCAGACAAATCCCGACAGCAACGGCTTTTCCGTCCACTTCGACAAACGAAGTCAGGGTTGGGTCGATCAACAGTTTGAGCGAGGCCCCTATGCCAACGCACTCGGCGTCGGTTAGAGGCACAAATCCCCAAGTGCCCTGCAGCGCCTCGTTGTAGATCTTCAGAAACAGTTTCACCTCGTCGCCAAACTTCTTCTTGTTCGCTGGGCGAAGAGTTACATTAAAGCGACGCTTGACCTCATCGATAACAAACTTGAGTTTTGGATCGATCGTCTTTAGCATCTCAATATTGGCATCATAGGCATAGAGGTCCTGCGTCTTTTCAAAGCCAAAGCCCTTGATCAACTTGTCGTAATACGGCCAGTTGTAAGTCATCATAAACGTAGGAGGAGTATCGAACCCACCCACGAGTGTGCCAATTTCGTAGTTAAGGGATGGGTTGCAGGGCCCCCGAACATCGTCCATCCCCTCACTCTTCAAGTAACGGCTTGCCTCCATCAGCAGCACATTCGCAGCCTGCTGATCATCGATGCAGTCGAAGAAGCCAAAAAAGCCACGTTTCTCTCCGAAGCGTTTGTTGTGGCCGTTGTTGATGATTGCAGCCACCCGACCGACCACTTCGCCATCTTTTCGCACAAGAAAAGTGCGACACTTTGCATTTTCATAAAATGGATGACGACGAAAGTTGACGAGTTCCTCCTGGTTCATTCGAAGAGGAGGAATCCAATTGGGGTCGCCTTTATACAATTTCCAAATGAAATCGATAAACTCTCGGCGTTGGCGGCGATCTTCGACTCGAACTACTTCGTATTTTGAACTCATGGATCTTCATTCTTGTTGTGCATGAACTGGCGATTGGAGGGCGAGGTTACTTTAGGTCCTGAATTGTAGCTCCCTGGAACGGCACCACTCTATACAGTCCATTCGTAAAAATCTGCTGGAGTCCATTATTGAACCGGGTGATTGGCGACGCAGGCACGATGATCAGATCATTGTCGCGAAGCCAAATTTCATCGGAGGGATTGGGACGCTTTCCAATATGGGCTCCACGCAGGTCGAGCATTGTTGCGATAAGTCGCCAGTCCTCAGCACGACGAAAAACCACAATTTGTCGAGTGTTGGCTCCCAGTCGAACTCCCTCGGCCTGTGCTAAGATTTGCGTAACTGTGGTCGGACGATCCATCTCGAAACGCCCCGGCCTGTTCACTTCGCCAAAGACAAAGCAAACATGATTTGCGGTTCGTGTAAGCCTGGGTTCGATATCAATCCCAACATAAGCTTCGCGATACCGTAAATTGACCTCGCGTTTCACTTCTTCGATGGTCATTCCGAGTACATACACGCTTCCGATGGTGATCAATTGTACTTTTCCGTCCGGATTGACATTGGCTGAAACGGCGCGTCCGCCGGCCGCGAAGGGACCGTTTACCGCGTCCTTGAGGTCTTCAACTGCCGTATTCACTTTGACAGGCAGGATGTCGATCGCGGGAGCAACAATGTATTGCTTGTACGCCAACTCCAAGTCCTTTCGGAGTGCTGTGATCGTCTTTCCAGAAGCGGGAACAGGGTTTTTCAGCAATGGGACTATTACGGTGCCGTCTGGCTGAATCGGAACTTTAACCTGTTTGATACTGGCGTCGGAAATCGAATCGAGACTGATCTCGTCTCCCACCATTAGCCTGTACTCGTCAATTGTCTTTTCACGATTGGGAACGTAGGTAAAGGTGATTTCGTCGTTGATACGAATGCGATACTCGAGGAGAGAGGGCAATCGAACTGGCCCAATATACTCGCCGTGCCACAACGGTTCGAAATCGATTGTCTGCGTGTCGCCCCAGCGCTTTTCACCGTTGGGGCCTTGAGCGCAGTCTATGCCTGTGATGCATGGTTTGCACGCCCCGGAAGTGACGCCCGTTGGCTGTTGTGGCGGACACATTTGGACCGCGGCGGGAATTCGGCTGCTTGCGCCACAATGGCTGCAACCAACCATACCACCACAACCGCAAGATGGAGTTGTTGCACTTGTGTATTGCGTTGGACTTGCAAACTGAGCGTTCAATCGATGCTGGCTCACAGTCGTGAAACTAAAGCAGCAGATCGCTATCGCTAGCCCCAGGTTGGATGCTTTGAGACGGTATTGGTTTTTCATCGTGAAAACATCTTTGAGAAGAAATTGTGCTCGGCCTTTGCGGCTCGAACACTTGATTCAACGCTGCTCGGTCTAGATGTTGGCGGACTGTTTGGTGCGAGATTTTGCGATGGCGTCAACATCGTTGGCATTGGACTGTACTTCGCAAAAACTGCTGGATCAACTTCGATAACTTCGGGGTTTTCCTGAGAATAGCGAGACTCTCCTGAGCTCAATGCGGTAGCTTGCTGTACTGCATACTCAGCCTCAGCTACTTTTCCGGTTCGACGGTAAACTTCCGCTAGGTTGAACCAAGCGTTTGCGTTTGGATTGTTTTGAATTGACACGACCAGCGCGTTGTACGCGTCGTCGATTCGGTCGAGATGGATGAGTGCGTAACCCAACTGACTCGCTGCCTGGCTTTGATTCGGTGCGACCTGAGTTGCCGCCTGATAAAACACGACGGCTTGGTTTCGAAACATGTTGGCACGCGTCAGATCCAGCTCAGCATCCTTTTCGAGTGTCTTGCCGTAAGCATAAAGCAGATCGGCTGCCCATGGATGGCCGTCCGATGCAAGCACAAGTTGATAGCGAGCGTACCACCGATAGTGCATCGCTGCCATTTCCGGCGATGTGGACTCGAGCGGTCTGTTCTTGAGGGCTTCGGTTGAATGGGTATCCACTACTTCCTGAACACTCGTCCCCTGTCGTCCACGTAGAGATTTCTGAAAATCCGCCTCCTCGCGGATCGCTGTCATGGCTTTCTCGTATGCCGGCTCGCTGTACAAGCTGCCGCGATGCAAGTCCATTGTGCGATATAGTCGCAGCAACCCTTGGCTCGCCTCCTCGCGAGCGCTCAAGACGGCACCTCGCTTGAGCAAGGAATCGCATTTGTCTAATCTTTGCTTCAATTCGCGCTTGACCGACTCAAATCCCGGCAGGGACTCGAGTGCTTCGGGTGCTCGCGCCATCGCAGTGGTGGTGTTAGACAAAGTCTCGTGACTTACGCGTTGAGCTCTAGCCAATCTCTCTATCTGGATTTCGTTGACTGGTGGTGCACTTAGTTCAACACCCTCCTGTCCGAACCGTGGCGCCTGGGATGTCGGTGCATTGGTGATATTTGGCAGCATTGCTTCTCTAACCGAATGGCCGGATGCAGCAGGACCAGGGCTCGAACGCTGAGCTACCAAATCCGGCCGAGAATTTGATGTTGCAGCGTCATTGTGCTGATTTCTGGTTGAACCGACGACGCTCGACGAACGAAGTTGCGATGGTGTAGAAACCGGCTCTTCGGATGGACTGGAAGCTCGGAGTGTGATTGGCTCGCGTTCAAAAACAGTTTTGGTCGATGCCAGTTGAGATGTCGACACCAACGAGCCCGCATCTTGGATTCGAACGTCTTCATCGAATCGATCCGGCAATCCTTTGTCAATGCGCCGGACTGGTTGAGCCACCAAACGCCCCTGTGGCTGTTCCGTCTCGAATTCAGGGCTTGATGTTAGCGTCGATTCGTTCGAGTCAAGCACCATTCCGCCAAGTGGCATTCGACGCCGACCGGAATTGGGTTCAGCCCTTGCTTCTTGCGGAAATTGAAGCGAGTCCTGGTAAGTCGACGGCGGTGACGATTCGCGTTCCTTGGTGGTGTTAGTCTGTCCGGGCCGAGGCAACATCGGGCCTAAGAGTGTAACCGGAGCAGGACGAGACGTTTCGTTGAGCTGACGGTCGCTGGAACGTAGTTCGAGATTGCCTTGAGTTCTGGGTGCACCTGGTTGGCGGAGCCGCATGTTGATGTCGCGGTTTCCAACGTTAGACTCTCTGGAGTCGGTTTGCCTGTTGTCGTTTCGATTGGACCATGGTGAAGCCGGCAGATCACCCGAGCTATATTGTGCTGCTAGTTTGGAATTGAGGTCTGCAGCCGAGAAGCCGAACACCATCGCGACCGCCAACGCTCGTTGTAGCACGCGCTTTTTAAATGCATGGGCATTGCATTTTTTTGTAGCTCGTAGATTCAATTTTGCGGGCATTTACCACTCCAACCGGAACTAGGATGTTGCGATCGTAATTAACGCAACAAGCGTTACATTCGGTATTTTGAGTGTCCGTGATTCAATCATCACGACCAGTTGGGGGTGCATCTTGTTTTTGGTCATCGCATAAACCGAAAATCGAGATCAGATATCCCAAACTACCAGCCTTGCCAGACCGTTGGACATTCTTTAGGACCAAGCTACAATCTCCGGCGATTCGACCTGTTTTCGCGATTTTTCAAAGTTCAACTAGAGACAATTAATGACTGCTATTAAGCGAGTGGCTATTCTGTTTGCGGGCGGACCAGCGCCAGCAGCAAACTCGGTGATTACATCCGCGGCATTCACACTCCTCAACGCTGGCGTCGAGGTGATTGGCATCAAGCATGGTTACTCAAACCTTATCGACTTCGATCCAAAGACGCCGCTGGTCGAGGGGAAGCAGTACTTAAAACTATCTTTCGAACGACTTGAGTTTTCTCGAACTGAACCTGGGATTTTGATTGGAACCGCTCGATCCAATCCTGGCAAAGCGGTTTCCAGCCCAGCCCATTTGCGTGATCCAGAAAAATCCGCACCGTTACACCGCGTGTACATGGCACTGCGGTCGCTCGGAGTGGATGCATTGGTCAGCATCGGTGGAGACGACACGCTCAAAACCGCCAACAAAATGAAGCTGTATCAAGATACCTTGCCTGCAGATCAAGTTCGGATGCCAGTGATTCATTTGCCGAAGACTATCGACAATGACTATCCAGGCATTGATTTCACGTTTGGTTATTTCAGTGCGGCTGAAACGTTAGCCAATGAGATTCGGAATCTGAATCGCGATGCGGCGGCGGGGCAAGCTTACTTTTTGTGCGAGGCCATGGGCCGATCGGCGGGCTGGTTGGCTTATGGGGCCGCGATCGCTGGTGATGCTAGCATGGTCCTGAGCGTCGAAGACGTTGTTGGTCCACTCAGAAATACAGAAACGACCACTCAAGCAGACGGCACGGTCAAAACGCGAATCGTAATGAATCTCGATGCGGTAGTGGAAAAGATGGTTGACACCATGCTAGCCCGCGAAAAGGCAGGCAGGAACTATGGAGTAATTGTCATTGCGGAGGGGCTGGCGGAGTATTTGCCCAGCTCTTACCTGGATGGAATTACCAGGGACGATCACGGGCATATTGCGATTTCAAGCATCGCGATTGGTAAAGCGATTGCAACGATGCTTAGCGCCGCTTATTCAAAGAAAACGGGTAAGAGCCGAAAGATCAATGGCATTCAGATGGGTTACGAATCCAGGTGTTGCGTTCCGACGGCGTTCGACGTCATGTTGGGTTCTCAGATTGGAGTTGGGGCCTACAGGGCACTGATCGAAGAAAAACTGAACGGGGTGATGATTTCGGTGGGTGGGCAATTCAATCTGTCGTATGTTCCGTTCGAGAAACTGGTAGACCCTGAGACACTGGTGACGAAGGTTCGATTCATTGAAACAAACAGCGATTTCCATCGCATGGCAAGGCTCTTGGAATTGCGGACTTAGATCGATAGCATTCTCCTGAGACGGCGATTCGAAATCTGTATGGCAATAATCCCCCTCAATCCAAAGAGTGTCACCCCATAATGTCCATCAGCATTTGTCCAACAAAAATAAACTGGCTCAAGTTTCTCGAATCATTTCCCAGCCCGAGTTC
This sequence comes from Pirellula sp., assembly GCA_031368325.1. Taxonomy (GTDB): domain Bacteria; phylum Planctomycetota; class Planctomycetia; order Pirellulales; family Pirellulaceae; genus JBKCUI01. The sequence goes on along the minus strand of JANMNR010000601.1, from coordinate 5,036 downwards.
GCCGGAAGCGTATGAGGAATGGATTGTCGAAACAGAACGAGAACTCGTTCTGGATGAACAGCCCTACAATATGAGTTGGACAGAATGCTATAGTGCTATGCAAAAGCACTTACCATTGAATGCCAAGCTCTCAATGGAACCGCTTGTACAAACAGTCTCTTCTTGCCCGATTAGAAAGCCGGAGGTTAAATTCAACAAGTTTATTCCGCCAGTAAAGTACAATCGCGAGGATTTCGACAATGGTGACGGGTTTGAGGTCTTTCCGGCGATGTCCCCCGGATCCATCGTTGATGTTCTGTTGTATTTCCAAACTATGAATCGGTCGAGTTTAATGAAAAACCTTTCGGTTGCTTGGGACAAGAGTTCGAAAAGTCGGAATGAAGGGATTGGGCTTGTCGAATCATTTGATGAGTACGTAGCGTACCTAGACAATTGGGTCGAGATTATATGTGAGGTGCGGGACGGGAACTACGGTTTTTGTATCTCCTGCCTCATATGAGTTGTAATCCAGCGAAAATTAATCGGCGCCTGCCACTACCGAGCACTTCTCTGTTCTCCCTTGGATCCTCTGGAGACGATTGTAGGATTGTGGGCTGAAACTTGGTGTTTTACTTCGTTTGGTCGCCATCGAAAAAATCACTTGCATCGTAGTAACGAGCGCCGATGCTTTCAGCAAAGCTGGCGTCGCTATCCATGTCCCCGACCATCACTAACTGTGCTGGATCCAATTTGTATTTTCGCGATAGATAGACCCCCATTCCAGGAAGTGGCTTACGGCAAAAACATCCGACAGGAAAAGCGGGATGCGGACAATAAGCGATCTCAGTAATTGGCAGCCCCAGCAATTCGGCAGTTCGTTGGAAGGCACCGTCAGCAGCTTCTTGGCTTAGCTTCCCGGATGCGACACCGCTTTGGTTGGACACGAAAAAGAGGGCGTAGCCGTTGTCGACCCATCGCATAAGTGTCTCGCGTCGATTCGGCAACAACACCACATCGTCAGCGTGCCTTGGGTAAATCTCGCCACTAAGAGTTGTTCGCAATGTCCCATCCACGTCTAGCAACAACCCCTTGCCTGTTCGCTCCGAAGACACCCGCCTAGCAAATGGAATCACGTCGACGGCGGAAAAGCCTTCGTCCCATTCCGGCCGCTCCAGCGAATCTCGCCAGCGTTGTAACGCAATCGGGGGTGGCAGATTTGGGTCTACTTTTGCAAGCTCCTGCATATCGGACGGACCAAGCAGTCGCTCATATCGGTCGAGGATGCGATGCACGACATTGATCCTAGCCTCCTCAATGGGTGTATCGAGAAATCGACATCGGACCGGCACCCCAGCAGCGTGTGCCAGGCGAACCACAGGAGCCCTAGAGACACGTGTTGGATAAGTGTTATCCAAGACAACTCGTTTTTGACCTTCCATGAGAAGCTGTTGCAATTGTCCGGTCAAATCATCGACTTTTCCACCTGCCAAGTCTCGATTCAATCGAGCGTAGCCTCGATCAACATACGACTGCACCAAATCTGTTTTTCCCGCTCCCTGAATTCCCATCAGGAGCACGATCTCCGGTAGGTCGCCTGGGCCTTGGTTGGGAACGAGTTGAGGAAGCGTGGATGGTATGGTCGGCGGACTAATCGCAGCGGCTGCATCAGGCGACGCATCGAACGAGTACTTGATACTCAGCGCCGTTCGGTCGCTGATGTCCAGTTTTAGCTGGGTCGCTTTGATTGAGGAGAGCAAACTGGATTGTTTGGTAGCGCCAATCAGTGGGATGACGTTTCCGCCAGCGCTGAGTACGGCAGCAAGCGCGACTTCGAAGGGAGTTGATTGGTGGCGTTCGGCCAAGGGGGCTAGAACTCGGTTCTTTTCAAGCTTCTCCACTTTCGCGTATCCGCCGAGCGGACGATGTGCCAAGAACGGAATTCCAAGCTCCTGTGTTAGCAACAGCATTCCATCTGTCGCCGACTTTCGGACCAGAACGCTTAGTTCGCATTGCACCGATGCGACTTTGAAATGACGCAACGCTTGCCGAAGTTCGGCTGGCCCTACGTTGCAAAGCCCTAGGTGTATTACCTTGCCGGATTTTTGGAGTTCAGCCATCGCGGATAGTGTTTCTTCAAACGGGACTCGCGAGTCTTTCGCATGAAGCTGAAGCAAGAACAATTGGTCCGTTGCAAGGGCGCGAAGGCTGTCGTCTACTGATTGCCGAATGTGCTTCGGCGCGCCGTTTGGAATCCACTTTCCTGCAGGCCGAACCAGGCCGACCTTCGTGATGACTCGCAATTCATCGCGTGGTCCGACCCAGGAATCCAAGGCGACTTTTGCAAGCTTTTCGCCATAATGAAAATCGGCGTTATCTAAACAGTAGGAGTCTGCTGTATCGATCAAACGCAATCCATTGTCCAACGCCAAGTGCACGATTCGAATTGCTTCCTCGGTCGAGGGACGGCCCTCGGTGGACAAACGAAGCAACCCCAGCCCAAGCCGCAATTTGCAATGGCCGAAAATGTGATCTGAGTTGGAGGTCTGCGCTGGCAAAGTATGTTCGTTGTGAGTCATTCGCAAAAGTCTATCGGAATCCGAACGGATCGCGTAGCGGTAGCCCGCGTGACTTATGGTGGCGATTGGCTACGCTCCTTCACACTTGAAATTCTGGGTTGAATTGGACGTGCACGACGGACTTCGAGTCCGTCGGTTTCACCCTTGGTCATCGGACGGGAAGTCCTTTCCTACCCAAAAACCTAAATTGGACAAAGCAATGCGGTGCCAAAGAACGGAGACACAGGTTCCGCCGTTTTGAGCCAAGTATTGGGTTCAATGCTGACTGGCTCCGATCACGAGTCCTCGATCCCAAGGTCATTTCCCGCGTAACAGGCCGAATCGCTCAAAAAACATGATCAGCCCGAATCTTTAACAGTCTGCAATCTGCAAAAAATGGCCCGACAAAAGATAGCAAAGGCTAGCTAAACGTTGCTTCCATTAGGGTATCCACCCAAAGGTACAGAAAAATGCGTGCCAAACCTTCCGATTAACCCTTGCAGGATTTGGCATAGCATCGCTACACTGTGGGGCTTCCCGGTGGGAAATCGAGGATTACCGACGAATTTTTTGATGATTCGTTCGTGGTCCTGCGAAAATCCCACTGCGATGAAACTAGCGTAAAATCCAGGTAGATAAAGGTTTAGGAGTAGGCAAGTATGCCGCGTCTTCTCGGTGTTGATATTCCAAATGACAAGCAAGTCATTTATTCGCTTCAGTATCTTTACGGCGTCGGTCCCGTGATAGCTCGGGAAGCCTGCGTAAAGACCAAGATCAGTCCGACCAAACAGGCACGAGACCTGGATGAAGACGAATTGAGCCGCTTGTCGACATTGCTTGAGCGCGATTATACCGTCGAAGGTCCACTTCGTCGTCAAATCGGGCAAAGCATTCATCGACTTCGGGAAATCAAGTGCTATCGCGGCATTCGGCACAAGCAAAGCTTGCCGGTTCGCGGCCAGCGCACACGCACGAATTCGCGTACCCGTAAGGGTCCTCGCAAGACAGTTGCAGGCAAGAAGGGCGTCAAGGACTTGCGATAGTTTTCGCAGATCCGCTCATTGTTTACCGCAATGTATTAAACAGTTGCGGTGTGTTCGCCCGGCGGACACCCATTTTAGATTAGATTTATTATCCGCATTTCGATTTGAAGGAACGGTCCCACTGTGGCCAAGACAGCAGCAAATACCAGCGCTTCGGTTCAGAACAAGCGACGTAAGGTTCGACGTAACGTCACCTCCGCAATCGCTCACGTTAAGGCAACGTTTAACAACACGACGGTAACGATCACCGACGCAAAGGGTGACACTTTGTGCTGGGCAAGTGCTGGAACGAGCGGCTTCAAAGGCTCTCGAAAAAGTACGCCGTTTGCTGGCCAGCTCGCTGCTCAACAAGCCGCAGAAAAAGCTGCTAAGTTCGGCGTTAAAGAAATCGAAGTACGCGTCAAGGGTCCTGGATCGGGTCGCGAATCCGCAATCACAGCCCTGCAAGCTGCCGGTATCACCGTCAAATTGATCGAAGACATCACTCCGATTCCGCACAACGGTTGCCGTCCTCGCAAACGTCGTCGTGTCTAATCAGGTCATGTTGAAACAAGTCATTAAGATTCAGTTTTAGTTGTTATTGGAGTACTTAGGCAATGCATATTCGTTGGCGTGGATTAGAGCTACCGAGTCAAGTGAGTATCGATCGTTCGACACTGTCGTCGACGTATGGAAAGTTTACAACGGAGCCGTTCGAACGTGGCTTTGGAGCCACGATCGGTAACAGCTTGCGTCGTGTTCTACTCTCGAGCCTCGAGGGCAGTGCAGTAACGCAGATTAAGATTCGTGGTGCTCAGCACGAATTCTCCTCGATTCAAGGCGTTCTAGAAGACGTCACAGAAATCGTTTTGAATGTTAAGAGTTTGGTCGTCAAGAACCACAGTGACAACACTCGTGTTTTGACCGTCACTCGAGACAAAGCCGGTCCGATCACCGGTGCAGACGTTCAGACGGATTCAGACGTCGAGATTATCAACAAGGACCATGTGCTTGCAACGTTGACAGCAGACGTTCCATTCATGATGGAAATGGTTGTTGAAAACGGACGCAGTTATGTTCCCGCAACGGAACACAGCTCAGGCGACCATGAGATCGGGATTATTCCTGTCGATGCCGTATATAGCCCTGTGGTTCGAGTTCGATACTTTGTTGAAGAGACCCGCGTTGGTCAGAAGACGAACTACGACCGATTGATTATCGAATTGTGGACCGACGGTTCGGTGCACCCTGAGATGGCACTCGTCGAAGGTGCCAAGATCCTTCGCAAGCACTTGAATCCGTTTGTTCAGTCCAGTGAATTGGGCAAGCAAGTTCACGCGGTTGCTCGTGGTGGGCGGCGAGGTCAAAGGGCCGCGTAGTAGCGGACCAGCGGCAGAGCGACGAAACCGGCCTTCTCGTAGGAGCGTCTCGCCGCTGCATGAGACGCATCGCCGCCCGTGGCAACGGTCGCGAGCGTCAT
>JANMNR010000570.1:0-2200 GCA_031368325.1 Pirellula sp. | reverse complement strand
GCGAACACTAACGGGGTCTGTATCCCACGACCAGGAAAACAGATGGCTTTGCACAACGAATCGGGCCGTTGAGGCGATTTGAGGATCCGGGTGGAAGCTTGCCGCGTGCAGTTGATCCAATGCAAGCACACCGAACCGTTCGAGTTCGGCTTGAGCGCGAAGCCTTCGCGAGTAGTTCGGGTCACTAAGTTGTTCAATGAGCGATGAGATATGCCGTCCCGAATCGTCGGCAGCACCTTTGGATTCGGGGGTGACTTGTGACAACGCAGCGGGGTGGAAGGCGATTGCCAGAATCGCACTCAAGGCAATAGGGCAGCCAAGAATTCGTTTATGTGGTTCAGCGAGGCGGCACATTCGGGTCCGGATTCCATTCGATACGATTTTGTGCATAGTTTACGAAGCCGAGCCAAGGAAAGAAGTTCTGGAATGGGGCTTTTGCCAAACGCGAACAATTTCAACCTTCTAATCTTGGCGTCTTTTAGTAGTTCGTGCCAAGTGGAGAAGAGGATTCCCGAGAGAAAAAATCGCTGCAAAATGGATTGTGTCGATTGGAAACCGATTTTTTGAGCTGGAATGGAACTGAATTCGATTATTTTCGCCCTGTTTGCGATGAAAATTTGACAGAGGGTAGTCTGGGGCGATACGATAACGTGTGAGCGAGTTCCGGAATCAGACCACGACTGTTGAGGAATTCGCCATACTCATCACAATTACACTACTGCTTTGACTGCTCGTCGGTTTTTGCTCGATGCGTTGGTTCGAGAAAACTAGGACGGGGAGGGGTTCGCACGATGGCGAAAAAAATTCAGCATGTTTGGGGCTTGGAAATTGGTCAAAGTGCCCTGAAGGGGTTGCGATGCCATTTGGAGGGGGACAGGATCGTCACGGATGTGTTCGATTTTGTCGAATATCCAAAGATTTTGAGTCAACCGGAGGCCGAACCGGAGCTGTTGATTGCGGATGCGATGCAGCAATTCTTGTCCCGAAATGATCTGCGGGGTGCCAAGGTTGGCGTGAGCGTGCCGGGGCAAAGCGGCCTGGCAAAATTCTTTAAGCCGCCGCCAGTCGAAGTGAAAAAGATTGGAGACATTGTCAAGTACGAAGCCAAGCAACAGATCCCGTTCGATTTGAACGACGTGATTTGGGACTACCAACAAATGGAGGGAGCTCAAATCGAAGACGGCTATGCCTTGGAGAGTGAGGTTGGCCTATTTGCAATGAAACGCGACGCGGTTTTCCGATCGCTTAAGCCGTATCGCGAATGTTCGATGGATATCGATTTGGTGCAATTGGCACCGATGAGTATCTACCACATGATCGCACATGATCGATTCGCGGAACGCATGGCGTCAGAACCGTTCGATCCAGAGAGTCCTCAAAAGTCCACCGTTGTACTTTCGATAGGAACGGACGCGAGTGATTTGATCGTAACAAATGGCTTCCGCGTTTGGCAACGAAGCATTCCGATTGGCGGAAATCACTTTACTCGCCAGCTGACCAAAGACCTGAAACTGACGTTTGCCAAGGCCGAGCATCTCAAGCGAAATGCTATGCAAGCGGATGACCCAAAGTTGGTTTTCCAAGCCATGCGACCCGTGTTTAATGACATGGTTACGGAAATTCAGCGTTCGCTCAATTTCTTCAAGACACTGAATAAAAAGAGTGAGCTTGAAGCCATGCTTCTGATGGGGAACACGGCCAAACTCCCTGGGCTCCAACAGTTTTTGAATAAGAATTTGGGCATGGATGTTGACATCCTGGACAAATACCCAAAGTTGGAGGGCAGTGAAGTCACGGGAGCACAGGCATTCAAAGAAAATGCTGCTGCTTTTGGGGTGGTTTACGGTATTTGTTTGCAACTGCTCAGGCATGGGCCGATGAAGACCAGCCTGTTGCCACGCGAGATCGTAATTGACCGCGTCGTGCGAATGAAGAAGCCTTGGGTAGTTGGCTCACTCTCTTTGCTCTTGGTCGGCATGGTTACGAATCATGCATTGATGGGACGTGTTTTTAGTGTTGTGGATGAGCCTGTTTGGAAAGACGCAGAAACGGCGGTTGCGAATGTGGCATCCGAATCGACGAAGGAGAAAGATGCGGACACAGCCAGGATGGGAACCATTTCGCTGTACCGCAAGATTGGAAATGAAGTTGGTGTTGGGGCAAAGAAACGAGTGATGATTCTCGAGCTCCACAAGGCCAT
>JANMNR010000537.1:0-9885 GCA_031368325.1 Pirellula sp. | reverse complement strand
TATCCGACCGAGACCAGTGGACATGGTCGCAAGCTGCTTGAGTGGCAAAAGAAACCAAACCGCGACAATCACTTTTTCGACGCTCTCATTCTGGCTGGTGTTGGAGCTGCGATGAGCGGGGCGGTATCGGTGGTGGAGTCGATCGCGTCGAGACGGCGATCGCGACGAAATGCTCCACCTGCAGGCGGAGCTGCGATCGCAGGCGAGTCAGCACGCAAGGTCAAGAAGTCACTGGCCGAGTTGCGTGAAGAGGCAATGGCGAAACGTAGAAAGGGTTAAAAAATGATGGTTGTAAATTGGTCGAAACATGCCCGTCTGAGGCTGGCTGAGCGCATCGGGAGGGACGTCGAGGTTCCGATTGCTCTAATGCAAGCGATCGCTGCTCGAAAGCAACCGGGCGAAGACTTCATTGTCGGTCAATTTGGTGTCTTGTTCATTTGTGTCAGAGATGGCGAAGCAATCGTCATCAAGACCGTTTTGGACCAAAAGCAAAAACGCGACGCCGTGAATCGCACGACCAAGAACAAAAAGATTCGGCAAAAGGCAGATCGCAGAGAACGGCAATCTCGAGCTGATGGCAAACGGGAGCTTGAACGTCTATCTGGTACTGACGTTTCCGCGGAAACGGGGGCTCACTGATAGCTTGAACGGATCACGTTTGAAGCGACTAGCCCCTAGCCACTAGCAACTAGCAACTCCTATGGCCGACGAAGTAACCGCCGAATCTGTTTTGGCCAACGCCATGGGCCCACAAAGCGTCGCTGTCGACGGTATGTCCGTCTCTGCCAAGTCCACGAGTGATCAGCTCGCAGCGTTGCAAGTTGCGGCAGCTAACCGCAACGCTCGCAAAAAGAACCGCGGCCTCTCCTACGCTCGAATCATCCCCGGATCTGCCGTCGGCGGGGGCCAATAACCCATGCTAGTCGATCGATACGGACACCCGTTAGCCAAGCCAGCGACTACCAAGCGTGCTAGTCGCGGTTCGCTGCGAGCTCGTTACGATGCCGCTCAGGATACCGACGAGAATCGAAAGCATTGGGCCTGGGCCGATAATTACTCGGCGTCCGCTGCCAACTCGATCGAGGTCCGACGCAAGCTGCGATCGCGATCGCGGTACGAATGCATCGAGGCCAACTCGTTCGCAAAAGGCATGGCCCTCACGCTTGCCAACGATACGATTTCGACCGGCCCAAGTCTCCAGTGCACCGGCGATCGATTCATCGGAGCATTTATCGAACGCGAATGGCGACGCTGGACTCGAGCTGTCGGCCTGGCCAACAAGCTCCGAACGGCCAGGCTGACCAAGGTAGTCGATGGTGAGGCGTTTATCCTCAAGACGACTAATCGACGATTGCGAACGCCGGTGCAGCTCGACATCAAGCTCGTCGAGGCCGATCAGATTAGCACGCCTGGCTTTGTCGATGGCCTGCCAAACCAAATCGATGGCATTGTGTTCGACAAATGGGGCCAGCCTGAGACCTATCACCTGCTCAAGGGTCACCCCGGAGACATCTGGGCATTTGGTGCTTGGGAAAAAGAGGATATCGATGTTCGCGATATGGTCCACTTGTTCCGAGTCGATCGACCTGGCCAAGTGCGCGGTGTGCCTGAGTTTACTCCTGCCCTGCCATTGTTCGCGTTCCTGCGTCGAATGACCTTGGCAGTTATCGCTGCGAGTGAGACCGCCGCGAGCCATGCTGCAGTACTCGAAACGTCGGCCGATGCATTCGATGACGATGGGGCTGAGGACCTCGACCCATTCCAGGGCGTTGAGATCGATCGAAACATGATGGTCTCGGTTCCTCGCGGTTGGAAAATGAACCAGTTCAAGCCCGAGCAACCGACCACGACTTACGAGATGTTCCGTAATGCAATTCTCAATGAGATCGCTCGCTGCGTGCACATGCCACGCAACAAGGCCCTCGCCGATTCGAGCTCGTACAACTACAGCTCTGGCCGACTCGATCACCAGACGTATTACGAGGCGATCGGCGTTGAACGCTCCCAATGGGAGATGGAATGCCTGGATCGGATCTTTGAATGGTGGCTCGACGAGGCTCTCATGCTCTCGAACTATCTGCCGGTGGGTGGATTGGCTGGCCCGTATTTGGAGCAAGCGGTCGAACATGAATGGCGATGGAACCCGCCAAGGCACGTCGACCCCGGCAAGGAAATCAATGCAGCCATCGACGCGATCGATGCTGGATTGTTGACCGAGGAGCAATATCTGCTTGAGCAGAACATTGATCCGGAGAAGCACTACGAGCAGCTCGAGCGGCAGGTGAAGCGAAAGCAGAGACTTGCGAAAATGGCGACGGGGTTGGATCCGGGCGACGAATCCACTACGGGTACAAATGCCGGTACAAATGCCGGTATAAATTCCGGGATAAAAACCGGTATAAATCCTGGTCAGAAATCAACCAGCCAAAAGGCGGACGTTGTTGCCGAACCAGCAAAGCCAGCTCCTTCAGGCGAATTTGCTGGCAGGTCACGATTGGAGGTAAAGCGGGACATGGCGGCCATGGAGGACGCATTCACAAAGCTCACGAGCGGCGAGTGGTCCGAGAGACGCGCACGCACGCACCTGGGCATGGTCGGTATTCAACCCGAGACCATCGACGCACTGATCGAAGACGCAGCCGAAGCCATGGAAGAGGTGTCGTCATGAGTGACGTAGTCACGCTGAGCAACCTTGGCGACGAACTCAAGCTCGAGATCAAGCAAGGAGCCACATGGGACGGCGGCGAGTTCGAGCTCATGTATGAGGACGAAAACGGTAACGTCACCGTCCCTGTCGACTTGACGGGTGCGGTTGTGACGATGCAGTTCCGTCGCAAGGGACTCGACACTGGCACGCCACCGGCCGAAGCGACTTGTGCGATCACCAATGCGGCCGGTGGCAAGTTCAATCCATCGATGACGGCAGCGCAGACGGCGGCGATCCCTGCTGGGGAATTGATCACGAGCAAGGAGAGCGCTTACACATTCGACGTATTCGTCACATGGACAGCCACGAGCGTCAAGTGGGAACTCTATCACGGCAACGCGTTTTTCTTCCGACGGGTAACTAAGTGACCACACCGACGATCCGCCTGACGATTAAGCCTGCGCCAATCATTCGTGGGACGGTGCGCGGTATTGGATTGCCTGGTCCGGCTGGTGCAGATGGCAGCTTTGCGCCTGTGGCCGATAGTACGCTCGTTGGCAACGTGAGCGGTGGATCTGCGATTCCTGTCGGGCTCCCCAAAGCGACGATAAAGTCGCTCTTGAATTTTGTGGAGCCATCTGAGTTGACTTGGGCAAGCATCGCGAACAAGCCAGCTACGTTCGCACCGTCCGCGCACAGCCACCCGTTAAGCGATCTGACTGGGCTGGGAACCGGCGTTGCCGCTGCATTGGCGTTGTCCGCAAGCGGATCGGGTGGCGGGTTTGCCAGGACGGATAGCCCAACGTTTAATGCAGACATATCAACACAAGCAGCGTTGAAGCTAAGATACAGACCAACTTTCAATGATGCAGCGTACCTTGTCTTTGAAAACAATTCAGGGACCCAACAGGGGGCTATTGGTTGCACGAATTCGGGACTAGTCCACACGAACGCAAGACACTCGTTTTGGAATACTGCCTTTTCAGTGGAGCAGTTGAGACTCACTGATACGGCTGCGGTTTTCGCAGGTACAGTCAACGGGTTCACTTTAGACGTTTTAAGCGGTCGTGGTCGGATATTCCAAGGAGCAGGGGTCGGAACGGACATTCAAGCCAACGAAGCTGTTAATCCCCTCTTCCGCGTTAGTTACGCTGGTGCTGAGTTTCCATTCAGTGTCAGTCGTAATTTGGTGGCAGTAACAGGCAACATCACCGCATCAGGCACTGTAACAGCCCCCACGTTTGCCGCAACAACAGCCGGGCAACTATTTAACCAGTTTAACAACTTAACGATTGCGGCTACCTACGGCGGACAGATGACCTCGCCAAGTGGATGGGAAATACTAAACACAAACGGGACAGCAAATGACACTCTAGTCGTAAAAAGTCAGGGTGCTCTGTATAGTTTGCGATCTAATCACGCCGGTTCTGACAAGTTTCGGGTCACTGGAAATACCGGAGACGTTTGGGCAGCTGGCAACATCACCGCAAGCGGTACCCTTACCACAGGAGGACCGTACTCAAGTCTCCAAGCACCACAGGTGAGATTTTGTAACGGAAGTGGAGCAGCAGTTTCCGCATTTGAATTGGTTGCAAAGAGTGGAGCAACCGACGCATCGAAGTATCAGTGGATCACAGGATATGCTGATTCGCGACTTGAGCTTTATACGCAGTCGAGTTCGGGTGGAACTTACGATACGAGAGCAATGCAGGTTACTCGTTCTGGACAGGTGACATTTGATCAGTCTACAACCGTGAACGGAACTTTTGTAGCCGCAGGCGGTTGTGTGAGACTTATTTCCGATGGCACAAACGGTTATGTGGATGCGTTTGGGTCTGGCGCAGCATCGCTAATATTTCGAGTCGCATTAGATCAGACAGCGTTGACAATCAATGCATCAAAGCATGCCACTTTTGCAGGCAACATCACCGCAAGTGGAACCCTTGGCTTCTCCCAATCCAGATTCCAACAATCGGCAGCCCAAACGCTTCAAACCCAATGCTTCGACACTTCGCTCTCAGCATGGCAAGAGACGATGCGGCAACAGGCCTCGCCAACTGGTGCCAAATGGTCCGTGTTCGGCGCGACGCCGGTGATTCAGCCCGCTGCCATCGCCGACACGACAGGCGCAATTCTCATGGTGCTTGAGGGCGAAGTGAACAAAGTAAAACAAGCAATCCGTAGTCTCGGATTGATAGCTCCTTAACAATTTTGGGATTCTCTAACTAGGAACATCATGTCCAAAACTCACTTCCGCACGTATCTGTCTCGCTTCATCGTTAACTTGAACGCATTCGAATTCATAGGTTCCGCGCAGGATCGCCAAGGCAACCAGCGGCCAGCACTCGGCAAGCAATCGCCAATGCTCCAAGCGGGCCTCACCCTGTTTATCGGCGATGAATCGAAGCCGAGAGACGTCGGTAGCCAAGACTATATTTTCACTTCAAAGAACACGCCACCGACCGCATCGCATAACGGACTGCCATCAATGCAGGAAATCCTGCCAGCCGAGGTACTCGATGCCTGGCTTGGCGAGCTCGACAAGGTGATCGATACGAAACTGCCTTTCTATTCCGACGAGTCGGACGATGCAAAGACCGGGGGGCCGGAGGGCTTTATCCGCGTCAATCGCATCGAAGTCAACTTGCCATGGGCTAGACCTGATCAGCATTCGATCGTCGTGATTTGCGGGCTGTACGAGGACGGCAAGTATCAACGGCAAGTCGTCAGCTCCTCCATCGTGGTGAGCTTCGTTTCCGCGGAATACGCAGAGCGATTATTCCGCGAGGTAACTCAACGCGAACCATCGGCATCGGAACTCGCGACCTTCATGGCCGAGAACGATATGTTTGACTTGGGTGGGTTCGTCACGATTCCTGCCATTCAAATGGGGGTGGCGCTCATGGTCGCAAATCTCTACGCGACGCTCAAAGCCAAAGTCTATCAGTACGTGGGAATCGACGTGCCGACGATTATGGCACGCTTTGCTGAGAACCTGAACGCGATGTATCCCGCGAAATCGGCTTAGCCCAATCTGGTACGGAACTAATCCGGAATTGATGGCCCCTCGCGTAGTCTGGTCTCCATGGAACCACACGCGACCGAAACGCTGCATGCCAACGAAGCGAGAGAGGACAGTCTGCTGCGACTGACCGCTGTCGAGCGTCTCTCGTTGCATGCGACCGCCGGAGAAACTATGCCTCGCATTTCCAATGCAGTGGCCTACACAGGCGGTGTGATGTATCCGGATCTCAACGTAGCCAACAACTACAAGGGTCCGGTTGTCGTGGATGTGGCCGGGATCGAGATCAGCGACGACACGCCGTGGAATCGCGATCACGACTCAAAGCGACCTGTCGGACATAGCACTGAGGTCCGGAGTGATGGGGTCCAACTCCTCTATTCCGGTGTCTTTTCGCTCGACAACGAAGACAGTCGCGAAATTACCACGGGGCGAACGTTTCCGTGGAAACCCTCGGTCGGACTGTGCCTGCTGGAATGGCGCATGGTCCGCGAGGGTGAAACGACAACAGTCAACGGCCGCAGTTTCGATGGCCCGTTTTTGCTGGTGACGCGATCGGCGCTCAAGCACATAGCAATTGTTACCGAGCCAGGCGACACAAACGTCGACCCGCTGCTCATCGCTCAACACCTGACAGGAAATGTCTCTACCATGGATTTCGCCACCTACGTCGCTTCGCTCGGACTCGATGCCGCTACTCTCACTCCCGAAGCGACTGCCGCGCTGCAGAAAGCTTTCGACGCCATGCAAGCTGGTGCAGCCGCAACCGTTTCCGAGGAAACGCCCGAGGGCGAAATGGCTGCTGGTGCTAACCCTGACGCGGCCACCGCGGCTGCCACCGCAAGCAGTGCAGCTCCTGCCGCCAATGCCAACTCGCAACGGCGAGCCAATCTGACCAACGCCCAATCTCAAGAGAGCTTGCGAGCACAGATGAGACAAACCATCGCTGAGGAACATCAGCGTGGTACCGCAATTCGGACCCTCTGTGCTCGCTTTGGAAATCCGCAAGTCTCTATCGGTGGCCAGACCGTCGACCTAGCCGCCCACGCGATCGCCAACGGCCTTACCATGGAACAGGCAGAGCTTCACGCTCGTCGCCACCAAGAGGTCGAGAGCACTCGCGAGGGCCGATCCAGCGGGCCATTCATCCACGCTCGATCGCGATCGTCCGAGGGCACCATTGAGACTCTGCAAGCGGGATTGCTCCTGCGTGCTGGTATCGCTCTCGACTCGCCAGCGTTTGCCAATCAATCGATTCGTTCGCAACTGCCTAGCTGGCTCCGTGCTGGCCTCAACGACGCAGCTCGTCAACGAGTCATGGACAACGCACAACGTTTCCAAATGTCGCTACCGGACGCATGTGCGGCCGCGTTGCATGCTCGTGGCCATGATGTGCCTCACTCGCGATCTGAAATGCTGCAAGCGTCGTTCTCGACCGGTGCCGTTAGCGATCTGTTCGGGACCACGATCGGAGCGGTCGCGCTCAAGTCGTATGCTGAGATTGTCGACTTCTCTGTCGGTTGGTGCCAAGAGGGCGAAAACCCCGACATGGAATTGCACAATCGCACTCGGCTCCAAGCCGCAGGCGATCTCTCGCATCATCCTGCTGGCGGATCCGCAGACCATACGCACCGAGCTGCTCTGTCGGAAAAGGCCAAGGTCGATCGATTCTCCCGTATGGCAGAGTTCGACGAAGCGGACTTCATGTCCGACAACTTGACTCTGCTGATCAAGACGCCACGCGACTTCGGTCTCGCAGCTGGCCGCGTTCGACCTAACTTGGTCGCATCGCTCTTGCTTGCGAATCCCACGCTACTCGTGACTGGTCGAGCATTGTTTAATTCGACAGACTTGAGCACGCTCACCGGGGCTGCCCTCAACGCCGACAACTTGAGCCTTGCGATTGCACGCATGATGCTCAAAAAGGATGGCGATGCGTCGATCAACTTGGCAGCCACTCACTTGATTGTGCCACCTGCGTTGCTCGATCCAGCGAATCGACTGTGTACGAGTACTTCGTTCAGCAACGATTCAGGCAAGGGCGAAAAGAATGTCCTGGCCGCTTACGGTATCACGCCAGTCGGCGAGGCTCGATTGCAGAACGGAATGGTTGATCCGGTGAGCAAGGCCGCATTGGCTGGCTCGGCCACGGATTGGTTCCTGGTCTCTGCTGAGGGCAACACGATCGAGGTCACGTTCCTCGAGGGAGCTGGTCGCGTTCCCCAAGTCAAGGTCGATCAATTGACCGGTGGCAAGTTTGGTATCTGCGTTACGGTCAAGCATTACGTCGGCTGCCGAGCACTCGATCACCTGCCATTCGTGCGAGCTTCGGCATAACGTACAACCCGCGAGAGGCCTGTGTGCTACTGCCCGAGTGGCACACAGGCCAGTGCGGTTTTCCAACTTCTCATTCCATCGCGAGTAATTCATGGCCAATAAATCACACTTCAAGCTGAATCAGCCGGTCAAGATCGACGGCGTCGATTTCGAGGCTGGAGTCTATCCCGTCGACGAGATCGATTCCGGACGTCAAGGCTCGATCGTCAATGCTGGTTGGGGCGAGTACTGCGACGCTCCTAAGACCAAGGCAAAGACCAGGACCGACGACGATGATGTCGATCCGGATGTCGATCCTGACTTCGATAAAGCTGACGAGATCAAGAAGGACGTTCCACCGGCCAAGCCCAAGCCCGCTCGATCGCGGGCCAAAGCCAAAACTAGTAGCTAGCAACTAGCCACTAGAAACTAGTATCCCGCAGCCACCGCTCTCCAGGTGGCTTGCGGCATTGAACGAAGATCTTCACTCAACTAAGCCTTTCAAGCCCAGAGAATTCAAATGGCCAATTTTATTGCCGAACCCGATACCCGCCGATTTACCAACGGCACCGGCGCGAAGCTCAACAGCGGCGACCTGGTCCAATTGCCCGACGCGATGGCCGGAATCGTCCAGGGCCTCGCTGGGGTCGCCAACGGTGCGACAGGAAACGCTCAAACGACTGGCATTATCTCGATCACTAAAGCGGTTCCAGCCACCGCGATCACCGCAGGTGCACGAATCCAAGTCCACCAGACGACGCAATTGGCATCGGCCAAGGTCGGAGCTGCGGACGCGAGCAACTTCATTTGCGGTCGCGCAGTGCTGGCAAGCGGTTCCGGTGTGACTGAGGTCCAAGTGGAGCTCAACAGCCAGGGACCAACGATCTAAGGATCTAGTGACTAGCCACTAGCCACTAGCATCTTGAATCGGAGGCTGTATGCGACGCAAGTCAATCATGATTCGCGGCCAACGCTTCCAAGTAAGACGGCGGGCCAAAGTGCTCGTCAATGACATCGAGGTGGATGGATCCTGCGATCCCGCCGATCGCAAACCGCGATTCATCCTGATCGCCGAGGGATTGTCCAAAGAGCGAGAGCTGGACGTGTTTATCCACGAAATGCTCCACGCTGCAGTTTGGGACCTCGACGAGACAGCAGTCGCTGATACCGCGACGGACATCGCACGAGCGTTGTGCCAGTTTTATGAGTTTACGAAACCGAAATTCCCCAAGGACGTGTGAGCCGTGATCACCAAGGAACAAGTTGCCGAGTACGCCGAACTCGAGGCGAAAGCTGCTCCACTCGAACGCGAGGCCAAAACCTCTCGCGATCGCCAAAAGCAGCTCGAAGAAAAGTTCGAGGAGGATCTCAAGGACAGCAAGAAACCTTCGGTGATTCGACACGGATACACGTTTGCCTGGGTCAATGGCTCGGCAACCGTAGCTTGGGCAGCCGAGTTCCTGAAGGAATGCGGTGTCGACAAGGCCAACAAACTAAAGGCCGATGCCGCTAAAGCAGCGACGGCAAGCAAGATGAAGATTCTGCCACCGGCCAAGGCTACACCAGAGGAATAACCCCACACCCCCAGCCCCTCTCCCCTTGCAGGGGCGAGGGGAGCAATCGCAGTTTATTCGCAGTTCCAAGTCTATCACGAGCTGATAGGGATCAAGTTGCAAACCATCATTACTTACCTGCTGAACTTCGTGGCGATGATCTCGCTGCGAGCGCTCGTGAGCTACCAAGCTCTGCGGGTCTACGGTGGTTTGCTCTTGCTGGTCGGTTGCTTGATCGGTCATGTGGCTTTGATCTTGCTTGGAATTGCTTGCCTGTATTTCGGACTTCGCGAACGCGATTCCTACCATACCAATCCAAATCAACCCGACGAGAAAGCGGAGCAATC
>JANMNR010000524.1:0-22094 GCA_031368325.1 Pirellula sp. | reverse complement strand
TTATTACTTTACCGAGTCCAGATCGGGCCTGTGGGGTTTTGTCGGTAGCTAAGCGAATCGAACCAAAACAATTTCCAACCTCAAGGCCAATCACCTTGAGGTTTTTTTTTGCCCTGAACGACATTGCTCGTTCTCCTTCCAATCGGAGTTAATTGAAAATGATTGTCGTGATGGAAAAGTCGTCGTCAGACCAACAAATCGAACATATCGCCAATCGCATTAGCGAGCTTGGCTTGAAATCACACATCATTCGAGGGACCGAACGAACCGTCATCGCTGCTGTGGGCGATGACCGCAAAATCAAAATCGAGTCCTTTGAAAGCTACCCTGGCGTTGCCGAAGTTGTCCCCATTTTGGCTCCCTACAAGATGGCTTCGCGGGAAGTGCGTGCGGATGCCTCGCAGATCAAGGTACTGAATTTCCGAGCTGGCAACGGCGCGGTTGGGGTCATGGGGGGCCCGTGCTCCGTAGAGAGTGAAGAGCAAATCGTTTCGTCGGCCCGTGCCGTACGCGATGCTGGCGGAACCGCGTTGCGCGGCGGTGCATTCAAACCACGAACGAGCCCTTATGCGTTCCAAGGTATGAAAGAGGATGGTCTCAAGCTCCTCGCCTTGGCGAGGCAGGAAACAGGCTTAGCCGTGGTGACTGAGGTCATGAGCCCTGAGGATGTCGACTTGGTGGCCAAGTACGCGGACATCCTTCAAATCGGAGCCCGCAATATGCAAAACTACCGGCTGTTGGAAGCGGTCGGTCGATGCGGACGAGCCGTTTTGCTGAAGCGAGGTCCGAGCGCGACGATCGAGGAGTGGTTGCTTGCAGCCGAGTACATTCTAAACGAAGGGAATCCGGACGTCATGCTATGCGAACGTGGGATTCGAACGTTCGAATCGCATACACGATTTACGTTGCCACTTGCAACGGTTCCATACTTGCATCGCAAAACGCACTTGCCCGTGATCGTGGACCCAAGTCATGGTACGGGGCATTCGTACTTGGTGACTGATATGGCGGCAGCAAGTGTGGCCGCGGGTGCCGACGGTTTAATCGTGGAAATGCACCCAAACCCAGAGAAGGCACTGAGCGATGGCTACCAGTCGTTGGACTTTGGTCAGTTTGCGGCGATGATGAAAAAGTGCAAAGTCATCGCGGATGCGCTTGGCAAGCAATTCGGCTAAGGCAGAGTAGCACGGCACTCTGTAACGGTGCAGCCGAACAGCTTAAGGTGATTGTTTGACCCAGCTGTCGTTTGACCCGGAGCCAGCGGCGACGTCGTTTGCGCTGCGAAGCCACCGTTGGGTAGCGAGCTGGGGTATGGGGGCCGGTGGATGGGGTTTGGTTGCATGGGCGACGCGCTCCTCTACGAGTCGCGGTCAAACGAGTCGCGGTCCTGTACATGGTTCTCGTGAGGAATGCGTCCGATCCAGTCTTGGCTATGCTCCAGGCATCGCAGGAGACCCAGCGGGGAAACTCTTTGCCCGCAATCTTGAAGACCAAGCGACTTGGCAAGATAAGAAACAATTGACTCTGGCGCAACGCCTTGTTCACGATAGTGACTCAGTCGCGTGTCGCCGTGGCGCTTGGCCAGTCGCCGGCCATCGGGCCCTACCAGCAGCGGTAAATGCAGCCAAGCAGGCGACTTCCAGCCCAACGCTTTGTAGAGGGCGTTCTGCCGATAGGTGCTAAAGATTAAGTCGTTGCCGCGGACAACATGGTTGATTCCGAAGTCGTGGTCGTCAACCACAACCGCCAATTGGTACGCTGTCACACCATAACTGCGCGCTACGACAAAGTCACCGAGCATCTCCTTGACGCTGAGTCGCTGTGGGCCGAATAAAGCGTCGGTCCAGGATTGGAATCCGTCCGGCATTCGAAATCGCCACGCAAATTTGGTTCCGAGTTTTTCGAGGTCCTCGGCATCATGCGGGCTCCGATGCGAACAGGTGCCAGGATAGACAATGCCGTCCAATACAGATTCATGCGGAGCGCTGGCGGCTTCCTCAACCTCAGACCGAGTGCAAGTACACGGGTAGATTTGATCCTGTCGCTTCAGTTGTTCAAGGATCTCGGCGTATCGGCGTTCGCGATTCGATTGAACGGTAAAGGAGTCTTCTTGGGTCTTATCCCAATCGAGTCCGAGCCACTTGAGGTCTTCGATGGCTTGGTCTGTTGCACCAGATTTAGTCCGGGGTGTGTCCAGGTCTTCGATTCTTAGAAGCAGCTTTCCAGAGACTTGTCGGCATGCAAGCCAGGCGACCAGAAAAGTTCTTGCATTGCCGAGATGCTGGGCACCGGTGGGTGACGGGGCGAGGCGACCAACGTAGCTCATAGGACCCAAGCTTGAGCAGAATGGTTGGCTGCGTGTACGACCTCGATCGCAAGATGGGGAAGTCTTTCTTGCAAACGTCCTAGGCACCAGTTCGCTTGCTCGAAGTCTTTTGCAATGGCGACTACGGTCGGGCCCCAACTGCTTTGGGTTGCTCCCGTTATGCCTAACTGCTTGACCGTTTCGATTGTTTGTGCGATGCGTTCGGTGCGGTAGACACCACCCTGAGCCGGAGCGAAGATTTCTCCAGCAAGCCGTCCATAATGTCCGATGGCTAGATCGAATTGTGCCCAATCTTGGTTTGCAATTGCTGGTGTGATCTCCATTTCCACCAAGCGGATCATCTCCTGGCGATTACGATTGGGGACGGATGAACAACGGTCGAACATGTCCTTTTCCGATTGGCCAGAGTCACCTTGCGAGGTCTCGTCGTGGATGACAATGACGGGCCATTGCGGGAATGCAACTCGGCTGGTTCGTCTTGGGAGCGACGATTCGCCATTCGGATTGGTTTTCATCCCGTGATCGATAATGAATCCACCCTGAAGGAAACCGTGCAAACCGATGTTGGATCTGTGCCCTCGTTGCCCGAGGTTTGCAAGCATGGACATATAGTCTTCGATGGTGCATTCACGTGTCGGATTGGTAGGAAGTTGGAGCAGCGATGTTATGGGGACGTGTGGCTCCATTGAATTCGGTGGCAGTTGAGCAAGAGCCTTGGGGTCAAGCTGAAGCAAGGTCGCGATGGCACATGCCATTTGAGTGCCGGAGCCCAAGCCACGATGCGGCGGCGGGGATTTATCGATCCTAATGCCCGAGATCGGAAGATCCGTCTCGGTTTGAAGCCATCGGTCGATTACCGATTGGATGCGAGGTCGCCAATAGTCGTCCGCTTGGATTTCAAAAGGACTGTTTTTGATCGGCGATGCAAGTTCGGCGTGTAGAGTTACCGCCGAATGCTGAATCATAAGGCCAATTCCACCGAAGCAATCGGGAGCAGACTCGGAGATCTCCCAAAGCCCGAAATGCACTCGGCCAAACGCGCGCAATCCGACATGCATTGGAGAATCAGTCGCGTTGGAATCCAGAATGGGTGTCATCGGTAGTTCGAGATTAGGAGCCTCGACTTTGGTTTAGGTTTCTACCTCAGCAGCGGCGATCACCATCGAATCGTCTGTGCCGCCTGACCACTGGGGCATATCCATTTTCGTCGCTTGCCAACCTGGATGACTCAGTGTCCCATGGTTGCTCGACTCCTTGCCGACAATCCGCCATCGCACCGGCGAGGCGTTCGCTGGGATCTCAATACTCTCGCCTTCGGGCGAATCGATCAAGTGCTTAAGGCCGAACATGCGATCGAGTGTTTTCCGAGTATCACGAAGCACATCACGTGCGGCGGCTCCGATTTGAGCGTCGTTGTATTGATCGAGGGACTCGCAAACCAAGTCAAGAAGGCGGGATTCGCGTTGCAAGGCACTGAGAAGTGTCAACGCTTCGTTGCGGCGGGCCGAATTGGTCGGAGTCGTTGGCTGCTTTGTGAGAATGGGCTTGGGTTCGGAGGACTCGAGCCGAGGAGATGTTTCGGGAGACGAAAGTTTTGGCGTTTTGTCGTTTATCAAGTCACGAATTCGAAGGGCCGAATCGCGGCGAAAAAGGACGACAAAGAATACGCGAAAAGCGAGAAACAATCGCATGGGAAACAAATGACTTAGTGGAGTTTTCTGGACGTTATTGGACGAATTGTAATGCAGTATATAGTTGTTAAGCCGATTGTTGCAGGTGCGATCGATTGGCAATTCGTGGTATATTGTTGAATTGGAGCATCAAAAAACTGGGATTTTCGAAGTTTTTCAGAACGGAGGTAACCATGACCGAGTCACGAGGCAGTCCAAAATCGAACCGCAAACGCGTCTCTGACTTGGTATCTCCGCCCAAGCGTCAGCCCGCACAACAGACTGCAGGCCAGCCACAAACGGGGAAGCAACCGCACCTCAAAAAGCCAGTTGCTTCGACGCGATCCGACTTGCCGACCGTTCGATCTACGGTTCCTGCCCCACACTTTTCGATTGCGCCATCGGCCGTTCCCAGAGCCACAGTTCCTCAAGTAACCGTTCCACCGGTCGTCGCTCCCAGTCGACAGGAGTATCAGCGGAATCTGGCTGAATTGCTTTACCGTCCTCATTCGCATTGGATCCACCGGGACACTTGGCAAAGCGCCATCGGAAACAAGATCCTGGGCTCCTCTAAATCCATGGAGACACGTAATTTCCAAAGGATTGCAAAGCAAGATCTTGAACGGATGGCGGAAGCTTACGACCAGCAGTTTTTTAAGGGTCTGTGCTTGCCGTTAGCCCGTTCCTATGGCTTGTCGTTTCGGTTGAGTTCGCGGATGACACGCGCCGGGGGCAAAACGACGCGAACCGTCTTCCGTGGCACGCGATCGAAGCCAAGTCGCACCCACTATGAGATTGCCCTGTCGACTTCGCTGTTGTTCCAATCGTTCCGTAAACAGGGGGATACGATCCGGGTTTGTGGTCATGAGTGCAGCGATCGCTTGACCGCCATGCAGCGAATCGTTGAACATGAAATGATCCACTTATGTGAAATGCTGGCTTGGATTCAGAGTGACTGTTCCGCTGGCAGGTTTCAATCAATCGCTCGCAATATGTTTGGTCATACCGAGCATCGCCACGAACTGATTACGCAACAAGAGCGAGCGGCAACCGAATTCAACATTCGAGCCGGTGCTCGCGTGGTATTTCCATTCGAGGGAACCGTTTTGCAAGGTGTCGTGAATCGCATCACGCGTCGAGCCACAATCCTCGTTGAGGATTTACGCGGGGTGCGGTATAGCAACGGCAAACGCTACTTAAAGTATTACGTTCCGATCCATCAACTTAGGCCTATTGACTGACCGCATGAGACATCTGACCACGATCACAGGTAAATCCACCGCCGAGTCCTTTGTTGCGCATCTGCTAACACAAGATATTTCTACGCAGGTTGAGCAGGCCACCGACGTAAACAAATGGGACGTTTGGATTCGGGACGAGGACCAATTGGAAGTAGCGAGAAAGGAGTACCAGGAGTTCCTTGCTTCGCCGGACGATGAGAAGTACCGCAACGCAGTCGATCAGGCCAGAGCGATTATTAAGGAGAAAAAGCAGAAGTCGGCTGAGCGTCAAAAGAATGTGCAATATCCAAGTTCCAGGACGAACCCCGGTCCGCTTGGAGGCAGTCTGCCGCCGTTGACATTGACGTTGATCGTGTTGTGCGTTTTGCTTGGGGTAGTCTCGGAATTCACGAAACCAGATTCAGGGAATTGGTTTGGCAACGTCATTATGAAGCAGCTTAGTTTCGTTGACACGAGCTTGTTTGAAAAGACCTTTGATCCTGCGGCATCGCTGAAACAGGGCGAGCTTTGGCGAATACTGACGCCCGCTTTTTTGCATGGTTCGCCGTTTCACTTGTTGTTCAACATGCTCGCCCTAGGATCGTTGGGTCGTCGAATCGAACGACTTGAGGGGATAGGTCGCTATGCAGTGATTATGTTGATCATCGCGGTCTGTTCCCACTTGCTGCAAGGCTTGATGCCGACCAAATGGTTTGGGTCTCCTTTTTTTGTTGGAATCTCGGGAGTCACGTTTGGATTGATCGGTTATCTCGGGACGAAAACGACGTTGAGGCCCGATCTTGGTATACAAGTGCCAGCAGAAACTTATTTGTTGATTGGGATGATATTGGTGATTGGTTTTTATGGAAATAGTAAGAGTTTACCGTTGGCAAACATGGCTCACCTAGGTGGCTTGCTAGCGGGTGTGGCGATCGGGTTTTTGATGAGTGACCGTCGCTTTGATCGCCAACGGCGATGAAGATGATTTAACAAGCCAAGATGGGTGTCCAGCTTTGAAAACTATTTACGATAGCGGGCCCTATTCACTACTTGTCCAGTGCTTTGCTGTGCTCTGGGCACTTGTACTTTTCATGATTTGTATTGCCTTGGCGTCTTTTCCGTTTTTTGCACTGGGGCAGAACGTTCAACAACCTTGGACGCAACTCTTTATTCTGGTGGTTGTGCTTCCGTTTGTGAGTCTTCTCGTTTGCGCGATCGCCGGGATGGGACTATCCGTTGTTTCACCTGTCTATTTTGGTTTCCGGTGGCGAGTCTATTTGAGTGGTTCGGATATCGAAGTTGAAAAGGCCTTCGCATTTCATTTGTTCATACAAAAGTTGGACCGCAATCGGATCAATTGCATTGAGGTCATCCAAAAGCGTCGAGGTGGTACCATCATTTCGGTGCTGCACCGATTTGACCAAGCAAGGCCACGTCTCAGTGACACGGTCCACATTGGGCCGTTTTGGAATCACAACGAGGCGCAAGCGGATGCGGACGCAATCCAAGCGGAACTGATGCCTGAGAATCAAGATGCGGGACAGATCAAGCAAATGCAAAAGTTTGAAACACAATTTGTTTCGAGATTCGTTATTGGCTGTTTGATCGTCTTCGAGATGATTGTGGGCTTTGATCTCTTTTTCAAGTGGAGTCGAATGGGGCCTGTTGAGTGGTTGATAGCCGCATGGATGGCGGTCGTACCTTGGATAATCTTGTACAGTGTTACTCGCGAGATCAATACAGTTCGGAAAGCCAACACGCCTCACTGATATCCAAATGGACTTTCGCCCGCTTTCGCGTCGGGTTGCAAACAGGAAACTGGCAGGCGTGATTTGCTTGGTGCTGGGCAAAAGGGTTGTAGAGGCCGTGGCATCGTATCTGGTTGTGCTGGGCCGGGAGATTCGCGAAAAGGCTGACTTGGCCGTCGTTCTGGAAGCGGTACGGGAGCGGGAACCCGAACGGGACTGGGCTTAGCTGGAGTTGCCGGCTTCGTTGGAGCTGTCGGCTGCAATGGTTCCTTCGTTGGAGCATGAATGGTCATCGAAATCAATTCTGCATTCCTAAACTCGCGCGGGGATAAAATCGAAGATCGCGAATCGATCCGGCTGAGTCCTGGATCTTTGGAAAAATAGTGTTGAACCAATAAAGCTCATCGTCACCCGACATTCTACCCTGGGAGAGTTGTACTCTCTGGCCATCGATGGCGACCGACATGTCGTACGTATCGATCATCAGGTTCATTTCAGGTTGATCGCCCAATGCGAGGGCATCGCACAGGACCAAAACTGGAAAATCCTCTTTCTTCGAATTCGGAGATTCTCGCATGGCATGCCACTCATAGGCTTGAACCAACATACGGATCGAATTCCGATTCGTCACGGTTTCCGAGTTTTCTTGCAAACGAAGCTGGTTCTGCTCCGGCAAACTCTCGTTGGAAATTCCATCATCCTCAATCGACTCATCGATATGGTTGGTGGTGACCATGCGTCCCGCCGTGTATCCCCGATGCCAGTACGCATGAGCGATACAAAATAACTTATGCAGATTCGTATACTTGTCGACCAAGTTCCAAATGGCGCCTTCCACTTGGCCTAGCAACTCGGCGGACTGCTGGTTAAGACGACGCAATTCAGCCTCGAGACGCTTCCCTATCGAGCTCAATTCGAACATGCGTTGTTGGCCAATACTACTTATGTGGTAGCGATGGCTTTGTTGTTCCCATTCCAAGACCACTCGGTTGTGGTCTTCTGTGTGGCGAACTAATTCTTCCGTCCGCTTCCGTAGTTGCTGCAATCCAACACGTTGCCCGATGCGAACCAAATGGTCCTCGAACCCGGAGAGAATGGCGGAGACACCACCCACATCGATTGCTCGCTCACTTATCAAGGGATGTTGCAGGAAGCCCTGAGGGCTTTGAATCTGATCGTTCAAATCAGGGCGACGTTGGTCAAAACCTACGAAGTCGCAATAAGGGATTTGCGTACCTAGAAGCAACTTCGCAACCCCTTCGTTCGGCACGAGGTAAGCCACTTCTTGAAACGGATTTCGAAAGTGATCGTTGAACACCACAAGCGAATAATGCTCGCCGATTCCCGAGGGTAGCAAATAATCGCGACGCTTGCACGATATCAAGAGACAGCCTCGCAAGAAAACAAACTCGGCATCGTCGAAATGGTCCATCGCTTCGGCCAACCCTGGCCAAGCTTTTTTGTAGACGTTGAACCGATTTTTGCCGGGCGCGTTGTCGCTTTCGTCGGTTGCAAAACATTTGGCGAGCTGCAGCCGTGTGATGAAGAACCCCTTTCCAGGAAACAGATTCGCGTCCTTGGCGTTGATGTATCGAACGGACTTTTCAGACCCCACGTCGATTGCAAATTGAACGAGATCCGGTGGTTCACGAAACGGACCCCGCTTGGCGGAAATCAGTCGAGAAGTAAAACCCCGATGGATCGCGTTCAGCTCGTGCCAATGATTGAGTCGAGTCTGTAGGAGTTCAGGCGAAACCAATTGGTTAGATTCGCCGAGACGAAGACGATCCACCTGGTTTATCGCCTGTACGGTAAGGACTCGATGGGTGGATAAAGTTTCGACTTGCTTGAAATCAGTCAGTCGTTCCACGGACCTGAGAAACGTACTTGAATCAGCGATCTCACCACGTTCAAACGCGGACAGCAAGTACCGAATTCGATGGACCTCGACACGCGATTCCATTGCATTCTCAAGCAGTGGTCCAAGCTCGGCCGCCATTTGCCTCTGGCTTCGTTTGCGACTAACAGTGCACCCATTCAGTAACAGATTGGCAAACACTCGGTTTTCGTCATGTTGGGCTAGTCGGCGAAACCATTGAGCAGCGGTGAGCAGTTCGTTGTGTTCAACGTTTGGCTGACTCAGCAGTTGCAGGAGCAGTGACTCGCACTCGACCAAAGTTAGCTCCCTCATCTTGGAGCGAATCGGCTGTAAAAGCACAAACGCCTGTAGGCACTCGGTCGCGTCGAGTTGATTCTTTGCAGCTTCGGTCAGAATGCGGTACAGCACATCAACTGTCGCATCGACATCACAATTGTCCCGGTACTGTTCCACGCTCTCCAAGGATTCCGAAAATAGATCCAATGCGATTAGGTCACTGTCTGATCGTCTGGCTTCCGAAACGAGTAACAACGCATAGAGAGATAACAACTGCGACGACCACGTTTCCGGCTTTTGAAGTCTGCGAACGAACTGAAGCAAAATCGATGAGTAAACTTGTGAGTTGAAAGGTGTCTGGCTGGTAACCAGCGATTCCAAAATCTCGGCGTAGGCGACCATAGTGGGGCCGTTATCCACATGGATCTGGACGCCACTTTGCGAAAACTGGCAAATGGCCAGTAACCTAATGGAGGGAGAGCTTGGTAACCTAGGTTCAGGGGCCAGCGTGGCAACTAAGCCCTGCAACTGCGCGATCGTTTGAAGTTGGCTTGAGACATAGCTCAAGAGTTCGGTGGCCAGTTTGAATGGGTCATCGCGAAAAGCAATGACTTGTTGGGCCAACCCGATCAGTTCGTGGAACTGAAGTTGGTTCTGTTCTAAGCCGTTCGAATCGACTTGCTGGTTCTCGAGATTAAACGCTTCAGGAATCCCTGCATCCACCGCTTTCGTACGTGTTGCTGCCTTCAGCAAGCGATGGATCGTATTCGTTGCGGCAGGGTCAAAAGTCACACGTACAACCTTTCGTATCTCGGCAAAAGCCCCGGGCACTGCAATAAGGAGCGAACTGTGGTATTGCGCAGTGTGACGCGTTTGGTATCAGTAGGTCAAGTTTCTTTGAGGATGTTTTCTGAGACTTCCGGTGTGTACACTAAAAACTCTGTCATGCAGGCTGCCAGCCTCAACTTAAAAAGATCTTCTGGATTGGCGGAATGGTTGATTCAGCAACATCGACAGAATTTGCCGATTTGCCTCGATTGAGAATTCTCGATTTGCTCCACATCAGAGAATGAGCCCCGATGCGGTGTTCCGTTTTTTCTCCCCTATGGCGAAACGCTAACGCTGGGCTATGTTCAAGTCAGCTTTCATCCAGCTGGGCATATTTTCGGATAGACAAGTGACTTGTTGCCTGATTTGTTTTAAACCAATTAACCGCAGATTTCACAGATGGACGCAGATAAGTCGAAAGACGAGAATGCGACCTGTTCATCTGTGCCAATCTGCGTCATCTGCGGTTCAATTCCCATTGTTCATTTCCGAGAACAAAAGGTATACGGTGACATTTCAATCCAACCAACGTGATCCAGAAACTTACGCCATTATCGGTGCTGCCATTGACGTCCATAAGGAATTGGGAAACGGCTTCTTGGAAGCGGATTATCAGGACGCATTGGAGAAGGAGTTAGCTTTGCGATGCATTCCATTTGTTCGAGAACAATCGATCCCGATCCTTTACAAAGGAAAAACTCTCTCAACCCCCTATCGCGCCGATTTCGTCTGCTTCCAACGCATCATCGTCGAACTCAAGGCTCTTAAAAAACTATCCGAAATCGAAGATGCTCAAGTACTTCATTACCTCAAGGCAACTCAGTACGAGCGTGCCTTGCTCTTCAACTTCGGATCCTGTCAACTCGAGACCAAACAATTCATCAATTCGATTCAAAGATCTTCCACCGCAATTGTATCAACCGCAGATTTCACAGATGAACGCAGATAAGTTGAAAAACGCGAACGAGACCCTTTTTCATCTGCGTAAATCCGCGTCATCTGCGGTTCAAAAACTTGGATAGCGCGATACCCCACCGATGCGGAACTCCGTTTTCTCCCCTATAGCAAAACGCTAACGGTCGGCGGCGTCCAAGTCTTCTTTTATCCAACTGGCCCCACATTTTGGGATAGTCAATTGACTTGTTGCCCGATTTGTTTTAAACATCAAGAAATGGCCCTTTGAATTGATGGCAAAGTACGGGTTCGAGCCTAAGATTTGGCGAGGTATCTGGATTATACAAATCAAGTTGTACTGGCCGATGTTCGCGATGGAACCAACGCGTTCACCGCGTCGTTGAAATAATGCCCATATTCCATTCCTCTCCGATATTCAGGTTGCAACCATGATGAGATCCACTCTTTTGGCGGTCGTCTTTGCGGCGACTTTCGCGACTGTGCTTCAAGCTTTCGAAGCCGATTCGAAACGACCCAACATCGTCTACATCATCATTGACGAACTCGGGTACTACGAGCCGGCGTTTATGGGGGGCGTGACCATCCAAACGCCAAACATGGATCGTATGGCATCTGAGGGTATTCGCATGAACAACATGTTCGCGGGTGCACCGGTGTGCGCTCCGACACGATGCTGCCTGTTGACGGGCAAGCATAGCGGCCACACTTCGGTGCGCGCCAACGGTGGCGGAACCCCTTTGCGCGCCAACGAAACGACCATCGCCTCGATGTTGAAGGAGAGAGGCTATACGACGGGCGGATTTGGTAAGTGGGGATGCGGAGGACGCGACTCCACAGGAGTTCCTGAGAAGCACGGCTTCGACACTTTCTTTGGCTATTATGACCAAGTGCACGCACACTCCTTTTATCCACCCTACTTGATACGCAATAGTGAGGAGGTACCACTCGAAGGCAATCAAGGGGGCAGCAACGGAAAGACTTACTCGCAATACGTAATCCATGATGCAGCCAAGGCGTTCATTCGCGATCATGCGAAAGAGCCGTTCTTTGCGTATTTGCCGTACACTCCGCCTCATGGCTTGTTTGATATCCCCGACACCGATCCGTCGTGGGCCGTGTACAAAGACAAGCACTGGCCTGAACCTGCCCGTCGATACGCAGCCATGACCTCGATGGTGGACCGTCAAGTTGGAGAGATTTTACAATTGCTGAAAGATTTTAGCATCGACAACAACACACTTGTCTTCTTCAGCGGAGATAACGGTGGTGCGGACTACTTCGCTTCAGATGAGTATCCACGTGGCCTGCATCAAGCGAACAAGAACCCAAAGAGCGGTGTCGAGTACCGTGGCAAGAAGGGGACACTCTACGAAGGGGGGCTTCGCATTCCGTTCGTCGTTCGCTGGCCGGGCAAGATTGCTCCAAATCGGGAAAGTGATCATCTGGGTTACTTCCCGGATGTCTTGCCAACTATCGCCGAAGCTACGGGTGCAAAGCTGCCTTTCGGTACCGATGGCCTCTCGATCCTGCCTGAGTTAGTTGGCGAGGCCTCGGCTCGTCGCAAGCAAGCGAAGCATGATTATCTTTATTGGGAATTCACCGGCTGGACTGCAGTTCGTCAGGGAAACTGGCGGGCTGTAAAACCTCCGAAAGCAACGAGATGGGAGCTCTACGAGTTGGCCGCGGATCCCAGTGAGTCGAACGACGTCGCTTCGTTGCACCCTTCAGTGGTTGAAACCATGGTGTCGCTGGCAACTAAGGCTCATGAGCCGGTCGTGGAAGGCACATTCACACGCACCGACCGACACGAACGCGACAGACGGGCCAAGCTGGGGCAGCAAGACGAACCCGACGCGCCAAAACCAAATGGCAACGGCAAAACTAAGGCAGCCAAGTGACTTGCCACTCATGACTCCGAACGTATTTAAATTCTTCTTTGTAACTTTGCTCTCGGTAGCACAACTGCTGGTAGCACCGGCACACTTGCTCCGTGCGGAGTCCTCTCTCGCCACTTTCAGCGCCGACATTACTATCCCGATTGGCCATCCTTGTATGGGGGGTGGTGTTACGCCGGCCTATAGCATCAAAGAACGACTGCAGGCCAAGGGTTTCGTGCTAAATTTGGACGACCAAAAGCCGCTTGTCATGATTTCGCTCGATTGGTGCGAGGTTCGCGGGAGCTTGTACGACAATTGGCGTTCTTCTATCGCAAAGGAGCTAAATACAGACCCGGAACGCGTCCTCATTTGCAGTACACATGTACACGACGCACCGGTGATGGACGCCGAAGCTGAATTTCTCCTGCATGAAGCGGAGAAACAGGGGCATTGGAGAGAGTTGCCGCCGCCGGAGCTGAATGCGCCTATTCAATTAGCAAGTGTGTGCTGGCCGGACTTCAATCGAATTTGCATTCAACGTGTGCTGGTTGCGATACGCGCGGGGCTCGTCCAAAAGCGTCGGTAACGCACTTTGGTTTGGGGAAAGCGAAAGTGGATCGTGTTGCTTCCAATCGCCGTTTTCTGTTGCCCGATGGGACGGTTAATTATGGGCGGTACAGCAGCAGTGGCAACAATCCGCAAGCATCCGAAGGGGCAGAGGGTGAGATCGATCCCTGGTTGCGCGCCCTCAGTTTTTGGGATGAGGACACCCCGTTATGCGCGCTGCACAGCTATGCAGTGCATCCGATGAGCTACTATGGCAAGGGAGAAGTAAGTATCGACTTTGTCGGTCTGGCGCGTGAACAAATGCAGCTTGATTATCCTTCGGTGCTGCAAATTTACGCCACAGGTAGTGCGGGAAACGTTACGGCGGGAAAGTACAACGATGGTCGTCCTCCAAAACGAGCGGAGCTTGCCGCGCGTCTTCATTCCGCAATGACAGACGCTTGGGAAAATACGCAACATCACCCGATATCAACCGTGAAATTTTTCAACTCCAAAATCCCATTGAGTGCACGGAATACCGAGTTTCATACCGAAGCGTTGCTGCGACAGCGTCTGATGAGCGATCGCAATCCATTCCATCGGGCGGAAGCCGCAATGGGCTTGGCTTGGTACGATCGGGTGAAATCTGGGCATGAGATCGATTTGCCTTTGATTGATTTTGGGCCCGCGCAACTGCTTCTGTTGCCAGCAGAGTCGTATGTGGAGTTTCAATTGTATGCGCAACAACAACGTCCTGAGAATTTTGTCATGTGTTTGGGTTATGGTGAATGCGGTCCGGGTTACATTCCCATCGAGCGGGCATGGATAGAACAAGATCAAAACTTGAACGGCTGGGCTTGGGTCGGTCCAGGCTCCGAAGAGGTTCTAAAGAAGTGCATTCGGGAAGTCTTTTCGGAGGTTTCACACCACTGATACACGATAGATCGTTCGTTGGTTGCGGGTGCCTTCTAATGAAATGCTGGACGCGGTCCTGTTCTGTGGTGCTATTGAACTTGCTTTGCCAAAGGCCTGTATCACTTATCCGAGGTTGCTGAACTGCGAACCCCCTTACGATTCGGGAGGGCTTGATTCGGTGGTTCTGCTTGTTGGGTGGTAAGAGCCGGTGCCTCGTAAAGTCCCTGCACTTGCTTATCAGTCAGAGCGTGTTTCCAAATTCGGACGTCATCGATCAGACCATCCATGAACTCACCGGTTCCCGTACTTCCAATTTGCATCGTTTGCCCCCGTCGCATGAGGCGGGGCTCACCTTGGAACGCAATCGTCTTCTTGCGATCGCCGTCAAGATACAGCCGACATTCCTTGTTTTCGTTGTCGACAACAAAGGTGATAAGATACCAACGGCGAATTTCGAGATCGCCACCTTGTCCGTTGCTGCCAACATCTTCTTTGTAGAAATTGATCTTTGTGTCGATCCAGCGTACTCCATCACCAATGTCGCCGTGAACTTTGTCGGCATTCACTTTCATGTCGAAGTTGAATTCACCCCCCGATCGCGTGCCGAGGATTCCAGAGAACGTTGGCTCCTTGGTGAGCCAGGCCCAAGCTGACACGGTGAATGTGCCGATCTCAAAATCGGGCGAATGGGGAATGCTGGCGTGGTCTCCCTTGGCGCAGTCAAAGAGCAATCCCTTGCCAAGTCTCCCTTCCTGCGAAACTGCCCCATGAATCGTACCGTGGTGCGTTCCAACACTGTCTCTTGCGTCGCGACCATCTTCGTCGAGCTTCCAATGCGCGATGGGGTCGGGGAGTTCCGTGATGGCAATAGTACCAGGCCGATCTTCCGCCCAAGCCTGAGTTAGCACCATCAGCCAAAAGAACGCTGCAAAACAAGGCTGATAACCGATGTGGACATCAGTCGAGTTGCATGGTTGATGGGGCTTCATCGTGGTACCGCGTGCTGGATGGTGAGGGAAAACTCGAACGGCAACGAGGCCGATCGGCATTAGATCAACTCGTGGATCACATTTCCCGACACATCCGTGAGTCGGTAATCTCGGCCTTCGTGTCGGTAGGTCATTTTTTTGTGGTCAATTCCAAGTAAGTGCAAGAGCGTTGCGTGTAAATCGTGGACGTGCACCGGATCTCGCACAATGTTGTAACCAAATTCGTCGGTCTCACCGTGAACATAGCCACGGCGCAGACCACCTCCAGCCATCCAGAGAGTAAAGCATCGAGGATGATGATCACGACCAAAATTGTCCGGTTTAATCTCGCCTTGGCTATATGCCGTACGACCAAACTCGCCGCCCCATACGACAATTGTGTCGTCCAGCAAACCTCGCTGTTTGAGATCCATGACCAATGCCGCCGCACCTTGGTCGGTCTCTTTGCATTTCGTAGGAAGTCCTTGAGGCAACCCGCCATGATGGTCCCAATCGCGATGGCATAACTGAATGAACCGCACTCCCCGTTCGACCATGCGACGAGCCAACAGACAGTTGTTCGCAAAGGATGGTTTGCCTGGAGTCGCACCATACAGCTCGAGCGTTTCTTTCGATTCTTGAGACAAGTCTGTCAATTCCGGAACGCTGGTCTGCATTCGAAATGCAAGTTCATAGTTGGCGATCTGTGCCTCAATCGCTGGATCCCCCAATTGCCCAAAGGCCATCTGATTCAACTCCTTGGTCGCGTCCAAGAGTTGACGGCGTGTTGTGCTCGTTACCCCAGGTGGATTCGAGACAAACAGCACAGGATCGCCCGCGTTTCTAAATTGCACGCCTCCGTACTGCGCTGGAAGAAAGCCATTCCCCCAGTACCGTGTTTGCAACGTTTGTCCACCGCCACCGCTCGTCAAAACCACGAAGGCCGGCAGCTCTGCACTGTCCGCACCCATTCCGTAAGCCAACCAAGCACCCATCGTTGGACGGCCTGGCTGCTGATTTCCCGTTGCGAAAAAAGTAACCGCGGGGTCATGATTGATCGGATCGGTATTCATCGTTTTTACAAACGTGCACTCATCCACGATCTTGGAAAGATGTGGCAATAGCTCGGAGATGTCCATCCCAGCATTGCCGTACTACTCGAATTTGAATGGCGAACCCACGCAGAACAAGTTCTTTTGGCCGCTGGTCATTGTGGTGATGCGCTGTCCCTGTCGCACGCTATCCGGAAGATCCTTGCCCGTCATTTCGGTCAACTTCGGCTTCGGATCAAACAGGTCCAATTGCGACGGAGCTCCAGACATGAATAGATAGATGATCCGCTTTGCTCGTGGCTTGCTATGTAGTTTCCGCAATGCACCAGGCACTGCCATGGAGCTATCCTCGTCGCCAGCGAATCCCTTTGGATTCAGCAAACTCGCAAGACCTAACGCACCTATGCCGGTAGAGCTATTCTGCAGGAAGATTCGACGATGCAAGAGCGTCTGCAATTGTTCTTGGAAATCCATGATATTCAGTTGGAAATGGTTTCGTTCAGGTTCAGTAACACATTGCACAGGGCAGTCCAAGCGGCGAGTTCAACGTCATCGATGGCAGCGGGCTTTTCCAAATCGCCCACACTTGCCAGTGCTTTGGCCGCTGCTGGATCCACTTTGTAAGTTGACAACTGTTGCCCTAACGTGCGCGTGAGGATCGCAATTTCTTGGGGAAGTGGTTTGCGAGCTAGGGCAAGTCGCCAAGCCAATTCGAGCCGTTGGCCTTGGTCGAGAACGGTTGGATGCGAAAGTATTCTTTGAGCCATGGCTCTGGCCGCTTCCACAAAGACAGGGTCGTTCATCAAGACTAACGATTGTAGAGGCGTGCTCGTCTTGGCTCGTTGTGTCATGCAAAATTCTCGCGTCGGAGCGTCGAGGGTCACAAACGATGGGTATACGGTCGACCGTCTCCAGTAAACATAAAGCCCTCGGCGATAAAGATCTGCTCCCTTAGATTTTTCGTACTTATACCCGCTCATCTCGTTGATTTCCCAAGTACCTTCCGGTTGATAAGGTTTGATGCTCTTGCCTCCGATGGCGGGATTCAAGATACCGGCAATCGACAGCGCATTATCGCGAAGCAGTTCCGCGTCCATCCGTTGGCGTGGGCCGCGCGCAAGCAGTCGGTTTTCTTGATCGCGTGCAAGCAGGTCGGGAGATACCCGCGAAGTTTGTTGATAGGTTGCGCTCAAAACAACCTGCTTGATCGCGCGTTTTATGTCCCAGTCCCGTCGGAAGTCGGCAGCCAACCACTCCAGCAATGCAGGATGGCTTGGCCGTTCGCCTTGGATCCCAAAGTCATTCGTTGTCTTTACTAGACCTGTTCCAAAGAGGACCGTCCACCATCGATTGATCGCGACGCGAGATGTCAGCGGATGCTCGGGTGAAGTAAGCCACCGGGCGAATTGAAGCCGACTCAAGGGCTTGCCGTCTTCTCGAGAAGGAATCGGCGGCAGAAACGATGGCCCTGCCGCTTCGACTTTGGTACCATCCTGATCGTAGTTGCCACGGATTTTGATAAAAGTGTCCCGTGGTTTGTCCATCTCGGACATGACCATCGTATTCGGGATGGCATTTTCAAAATCATCCTTCGTTTTCTTTAAAGCGTTCCTGGCTTTCAAGTGTTCCGCGAATTCTGGGTACCGCATCTCGCGAAAGAACTTTTCCAGCTGTGCCTTTTGTTTCGCATCTCGCTTGTCCGATGGCACGCTTACGATGGAACGTATATGGCCCATGGCTGAGTTCGCCACTTCGGTCGAGGACAATTCTCGCTTGAATATCTTTAGATCATCAACTCGACCTTCAAACGGTGTGCTTGAGTTTCCACGTCGGCCAACGCTAAAGGGGGTGGTTGTTCGTATTGTGTCGCTCAATCCATCGGTTTGTGTTTTGGTTTTCGCTAAGGCACCGTTGATATAAAATTTAAGGCCAGAAGCTTTCCCTGAACCGTCGTAGGTGAAGGTTACATTTGTGAAAGTATCCGCCACGACATCCTCCTCTGCTTGGATATGGATCGCATTCTCGGGCCAGCGATGGATAAGATGAACACTTGGACGGAGGCCATGAAACTCCAAGTCCCAACCTCTAGCACCATTCTTGTCGTCCATCTTCCCAAACGGGGCACCACCTTTCTCGGTTACAAACAAATTCGCGCTCACGCAAAACGCTTCGTCCTTTTCAAACGCAAACCGATCACCATATTCAAACCAAATTTTGGCATTGGACTGAAAGCTCTTGCCTTGCAAACCGTCAACAAACTTGGGCTTGCCATGCGACTTGCCCTTGATGGATTCGTCAGCGATTGCATTGCCGTCACCGCTGGAATCGAAAGGAAAGTAAGCATCGGCCATCGGTGCCTGGTCGGGTTGATCCGATGAAGCCAGTTCGGTTTCCCAGGCCGCCTGTTTCTCATTTGCTGATTTAGTAACTTCAGCCAGTTTCGTTTCGGCGGACGCAAGTTCTGATTCGTATTGCCGGAGTTGCTCGGCTTGCTGTTCTGAAGGGACACGCAAGAACGGTTTGGGATTTCGGTCGCGAACGCCATCTTTCCCGGTTTCCGGAACGTTGTTGAAGAAAGCGTAAAGCTTGTAGAAGTCTTCTTGAGTGGTGGGATCGTATTTGTGATCATGGCATTGAGCACAGGCAATGGTGAGGCCGAGCCACGTGACGCCAGTGGTTGCGACACGATCCACGACATACAAATTGCGGTACTCCGAATCAATGAGCCCACCCTCATCGCTGGTCATAACATTGCGATGAAAACCGCTAGCGATCTGTTGCTGAACCGTTGCGTCCGGAATCAAATCTCCCGCGAGTTGCTCGATCGTGAATTGGTCAAACGGCATATTCGCGTTAAATGCTCGCACGACCCACTCTCGCCAGAGCCACATATCACGAAGCGAGTCGTTGTGGTAACCGCTTGTATCGCCATAGCGAGCGAGGTCCAACCAAGGCATGGCCATCCGTTCGCCAAAGTGTGGGCTCTTTAACAATCGATCGACAACGGCTTCCACAGCGCTGGTCGAAGAGTCCTGCAAGAAAGCATCAACCTCTTGAAGCGTTGGTGGCAGGCCGGTTAAGTCCAGAGACAGGCGGCGAAGCAAACGTTCTTTCGATTCTCGCGGTGACTGCGCAAGCCCTTCGCGTTGTAGCCGATGAAGAACAAACGCGTCGATCGCGTTTGCGACCGTGCCAGCGGCAAGATTGTCGACAGGCATAACCGGCATGGAGACAGGTTCAAACGACCAATGGTTGGACCACGCAGCACCTTGCTGGATCCAGCGCGATAGTAATTCGGTTTGCGCCTTGGTCAGCGGTTTCCCTTGGTCAGGTGGTGGCATGATCAGATCAACGTCGGAGGAGTTGATTCGGCGGACCAATTCGCTGGAGTCGATTTGTCCTGGAACGATAGCGTGAGAGCCAGAGTCTAAGGAACCGAATGCTCCTTCCTTTTGGTCCAGACGAAGTCCCGCTTGCCTCTTGTTGGTATCGGGACCATGGCAGGTAAAGCAATGGTCTGACAAGATGGGCCGAATGTCGCGGTCGAAGTTAATCGAGTCGAGTTCGGAGGCATTCGACAGACGAATGGCAACAAGAATGAAAAACGGGACTGTTGCGGCCAAATTTACTGTGAATCGATGCATTGTGGTGGGGGAATGGGTAGGAAGACGCTTTAGGGTGGGACTTCATTATAACCAAAATTGCTTTGACTCCTTGCCTAAACTGCAATGATCTTCGTGAGGAGCTTGTAGCTGGCTTGGAAGGCATGTGAAAGGGCTTGAGCTCACCCTTGGTAGCTATGCGAGCGAGGTTGAGTTCATGGTGTCTGTCGGTTTTGCCGACTGTACGCCAGAGTGACCGTTCTGTATCCGATTGCTCCAAAACAATGGATGGCAAGTACCTCATGTTCCGAGGTCACCGCGAGGCAGTAAAATCGCTAGGTCCATTGACGTCCAAACCAATTCCCTCATCGCAATCGCAGTGCGTCACACCCTCACCCCCTGCCCCTCGAGGGGCAGGGGGCGAGGGTTCACTGGTACGCCAAGATGCAATGTCGTCTGCTCGCGTTGTTTCACACTCGCTAAGTCACTTTTGGCAAGAGTGGCCCACGGGCTACTCACGCTTACGGTCCGTTTTTGGGAAATGCGATTCAAATTCAAGAATCTTAGCGAGGTACTGCAACGGTCAGCTCATTATCGGTCAAATCGGATCGGACAAGACCGATAGGATTTTTCGCGGTCACTTTGACATCGTAGGTCCCGGCTGGCAGTCCAGCAAAGTTGTTAGCGGGGAGCTTCCACGTGCCATTCAGGTTATCGACCCCTTGGTAAACTCTCCCCGCGATTTCAACGACGATACTTTCGGTGATGCTGCCCAGCGTTCCTGTTAGATCAGCGGGTTGATTGCTGACAGTGAGCTTGTCTACGGTGACGTCCGGCGGTAATCGATCGCATCGAGTGGCTCCGAATTCGAAACCGATCTTGAAGTCTCGAGCCTCCATCACTTGACGTACTCTGGGAATCAATCGGGCTGCGTTCCAATAGTAGATGTGATTCAATACAGGATCCGGCAGGTTGAAACCCTCGAGTTTGGGACCGCCATGTAGACCGTTGGTAACCTCGTTCGTTTCGAGAAGCTTGCGTTCGTTTAAAAAACCATCCTCTTTGCCGCCAGCCGCAAAGACATCGGAGCCGAAGAGAATGCGATCCTGGTAACGAATGTAAAAGTCCCTGGCCTTGCTAACCGTATAGTTTTCTGTTTGTCGCATGTTATGTGTGAACGCAACATCGACAAAGACATTGGGATGTTTGTCGAAAATGCCGGCGAGTTTTTCCATCCCTTGGTCGTTTTCCAACATGAATAGTCCATGCGCAAAGATAAAAGTCGTTTGCGGATGAGCCGCGACAACCTCGATCGTATCGTCTTCAAACTTGGGGAAAGCCGCGTTGTCTCGTGAGGTGGTGCCTGGATCGCCGGTATGGTAGCCCACCAATGGCATGCCCTGCCGCCCGGCTTCCTCGAGGTGTTCGTGGATCAGGGGGATTTTGCTGGAAAGAATTTTTCCATGAGGCCACAATTTCAGCCCGACAAACCCTTGGTCTTTGAAGGATTTGATTTCATCAACTCCCCACCAAATGCCATTGCTGGGAATCGTAAAGGCTCCTGGGACAAAGAGTATCCGGTCATTCAGCTTTTCCTTGACAAACAGCATGTCGTTGGCAGGGAGCTGTCTCACATGGGCTGGGTTGGAATTGTTGCCGTCATTGTCCTTGACCCAGAACAAGCCAGCCAATGAGATGCTGATGGTGCCGCCCCACCGATCCATCGCATCCACGGCTTTGACATATTGGACCTTGGCATCCATGTGGGTGTGCATATCCACGCGAGGCATGTTGGATGGCGGATAGACCACTTGCTGGTCCGCGCGTAGGGTCGCGGTGCACGTTAACGCGAGGCATGTCGCCTCTAGAATTTTTCGACTTACGATCATGTTTCCTGGTTTGCTCTCGGTTATGACTGCATAAATTGGCGCATCGGGGCTTTACCTCGATTTGGTATAATTGGGCGATGTTTTCTTTGGATTCCCCCGAGACACTGACACGATTGTCGAAGTAGATGTTGCCAAAGATCGGCCAGTACTCCCGTATCTGATCTTTCATACTCCAGATGAAAACCGGGACGGTAGTAGCACAGAAGATGGTCAAGATCATGAGCTGGATTCCTTGATAGAGGTTGGTTAGTTTCAGGTGTCGTTTCTTTGCCACATATTCAATGCCTCGTATCAGTGTTTCGATACCAGAAACAGCGAGGATAGCCAGGGGCAGATAGGGAACTCCTTGTATCAACCGAACATTGGACATGCCAATTATTGGT
>JANMNR010000516.1:0-1866 GCA_031368325.1 Pirellula sp. | reverse complement strand
GTGGAAGTAGCGATTGACGTCATCTTTGTTGTTGGCCAACTGCCCCTCTGCGAGCAGCATGGGCAACGGCGTCGACTGTTGCATCATTGGACTCATCAGAGCGGATAGCGAGGCGCGGCGTTGATGCAGTGGCAGACTCGTTAGGTCCACATTGTTCATGTAGAGCAAATCGAAGGCAGCAAACTTCAATGTCACCGGGCGAACGGGTTCGCCCTGCAACATGGCAAACACCTCATAGACCGAGGCCGGCCGAGGACCTTCCATATCCAAGATTGTCCCAAACAACTCGCCATCAACAATTGCGTTGGTCGCAGGGAACATCGCAATGGTCCTATCCAAACCTGGAATCAGTTCCAACCAATCCTTGCGATTGCGCGTGTAGGCAGCACACAGCGTTGCACCCGTCACATCGGAGGCTTTATGCAGCAAAAGCCGAATGCCATCGTATTTTCGTTCTACCCAAACAGGGAACTTGGTAATCGTTTCCCCACCCACCGAAGCCAACGCTGGTCGAACGGGCGATAGGGGTTTCAACTGGATCGCTCGCAAGCCTGCCGGGCCGTGATCGCTTAAGACTTTGGCAACGTTGATTGGGTCGGTCAGCGCGATTGCATGCTCGACAGCTTCGTTCGAGACGTTGAACTGTTTGGCAATGGCTGCAGCTAACATTGGCCCTTGGTATTCAAATCCAAAACCGGCGGCTCGAAGCACGAGTTTGACAAGGTAGTACGCTTCGATGCGCCCACATCGCTCAAGCAGCGAGCGCAACAGTTCGAACCGATCGGTCGCTGACAGATCCGGCATCGGCCGCAAAGCCGCAAACACTTCCGCCGCCGTGAGTGGATTCTCCCGTTTTACAACCCCGGCATGCTTTGCAAAAACGATTGCGATATCACCCACTTTGGTAAGCTCATCGAGAACATCTGTGCGTGCCTGCAAGGAAACCGACTGCAGTAATCGCAAAAGTGAATCGCGACGAAACAAACTGCGACGCCCGTCGAACGGGTCACCCAAAAGGCATCCGATCTTCTGGCAAAAACTAAGGCCGACTTCGGTATTCAAAAAGGTCTCAACGAGTTGTGTCGAAGCCTGCACGGACGCAATCGATTTCGATTGGCAGACGAATCCGAAAATTTCTGTTGCACGTTGATCCGCCAATCCACTCAATGGGAGGAACAGGCCCTTGCAGAGCGAGAAGAACGAAATAGACGAAAACTGCTCTATGGAGATTTCTTCCGTGGGAGCTTCCTTTGCAAGGGACGCGATAGCAACTTGCAAATGGTAAGGCATTTCCGGCAGCAGCAACTCGTCGCTCTTCAAACCGATCGACTTGAGGCTCGAGGCAAGGTCGTCGGCACCGGCGTACCAATCTTGAACGTCATATTGGTCGATGATCTTCATGATGCTAGCGTGCCAACTCCTTCACTCGCAAGTCTCGCCAAAGTACCGTCCCTTCTTTTCCCTTGTGCATCTGAAGCCCGAAAGCACCCTTTGGGAACGAGCCGTTGTCGACCCAGTGGGCTGCCGGCACACCATTGACCCAAGTTTTTACGACATTGCCTTTCGCCATGATTGTCAGACGGTTCCATTCCGTAAGCTTCAAAGCGACACGAGCTTCTTTATGTTCCTTTAACCATAGTGGATAGAAAAAACCACCACAGCTTTGACCATAAATGCCTCCTGACCATCCGCGGCCCCCCCGATCTGCTTCCATTTCCGCTTGTGGACCAAAGACAAGCTCCTTTTCCTTCTGCAACTTCACTGCCGAGCGAAACATCACTCCGGAGTTTACATTCACTTCCCATTTCATTTCGCATGTAAAGATGTAATCGTTGTAGTCCGTTTTGTCCGTACACAAGTAAGTGC
>JANMNR010000496.1:0-2217 GCA_031368325.1 Pirellula sp. | reverse complement strand
TCGCCGCGACCATGGCGAAGTTCAACAACATCGCGACCTTGAAAGCTGGATGGAAGCCTGCAGTCGTCGATGCGGATCGGAAGAACCGTCTTGCCCTGTTCGCGAGCAAACTGGACTTCTCGGTCAACCCAATATGACTTCACCGAGGCGTGCGAGAGAATCACGACAAAGGCGTCGCACTCGCGGATGCCTTTCTCGATTCGCGGCCAGAAGTGTTCATCCGGCTCAATGGTGTGGCTGTCGTTGAAGACATCGTCATAGCCCAGCTTTCGGACGAGTTGTACGAGTTCCTGCACGTACCGATCGTCGGGACTGCTGTGACTGACAAACGCACGCTGCATGAACAAAATCTCCTCGGAGCAGGTGATTGGCTTATGTCAGAAAGAGTCTCATTCCTTGCCGGGTTTTGAGATTCTCTCCATTCGGTATCCTCGTCGCTGAAAATGCTGAAACACGGCCTTAATCTGTTCGTAGTCTTTGATCAATTCGTCTTTGTCCAGCACATTCTTTGGGCAAAGCGAAGAACGTCGGGGCGGCTGAATCGACTTTTCTCCATACGACCATCCCAGCAACAGTCGTTCGGCCATCCAGCGGTTATGCTCAACCAGCGCGAGCATGGCCTTGTCTTCAATCGGGATCTCATCGAAGTTAACAGCCGACGTGTTTTGAATTCTACTTTGCTCCGGAACCTGGCTCATCCTGTAACCAATGAGTTGCAATTTGATCCATGCATGTTCAGCCGCCGTCAGGTTTGATTGCTTATCCCAGAAAGACTTTTTCCTCCATTCAACGATGTAATCCTCGCGATGAGGCGATGGCAAGTTGGGTGAGCCAACGATGGTCGTCGGATGGTTGGCGGCATTGGAGTTGCTGATCTGTGTCTCTCGAGCAGCGTCTTGTTTTCGACTCTCATCGTACGCGGCTGCGATGTCCATCGCAACGAGTTCGACAATGTCATCGTGAGCTCGCTGGAGACCCTCGGACACGTCGCCGAATGGGACGATAGGGTACTTCTCCGTTGATGCCGACAGAATTTCGCGCAGAGGCCGACTCTGGGGAAGAAACACGAAAACTGGCAGATGAAGATCCTTGTGCCGCTGCCTTAGTTTCTTTTCTTCTGCGTCAGTAACAGTCTTGTTCGGCCCAAGGCTCTGATTGATCCCATGCATATCCTGAAGAGCGTCATTGAATTCGCTGGCCACTCTGAAATTTAGCTCGTCCTCATCATTGCAGAAAAGAAAAACAGGTCGGACACCTTTGTCGATGGCTAGTCGCACAAGTTGAGAAACATCTCCCAATGAGAGATCAGCGTTTCCCGCAAGTTCACAAAAATGGATATTCGCGGCATACTCGACGGCCTTGGTGGAGCCCGACTCGGCCACTCCTTCCGGCCGCGCCAACTGGCTTGTCCACGCATCACATTTCTCATCGAATTGCACTTCTGCGAGTGACTTGTGAACAAATCGAGGGCTAATGCAATTCCATTGTGAAAGAGCATGATCGCAGGCTGCCTTTGCATCCTTTGTCAGCACGAGGATTCGAGATCGCTGTTGGTTTTCAAAATGAGCAAACTCGGCGAGTTCCTTGACCATTGCCTGGCCCATCTTGTCGAATCCAAAGATGACATAGAGTGCAACCTCATCAATCTGAGGACGCACGGCAGTGAGCTTCTCGATGATCAACTGCACTGCAGTCTCGTGAAAGATGTTGAACACGTGCACCTTCAAGGTGTCATCGGCCCCACATGCCGTTTCGATCAGACAACGATTCAACGTGCGCTGAAGACCCGGGTCGTCAATGTGAACGTAACAGGTCGCCGACTTCAGTTGCGTGTTTTCACGACGAATAGCTCTGATGTTTGCCAGAGCGTTAATGTTGGCAAGATCACTTCCGGTCACCAGATGAATGATCGACGGATTACGCAGGACAAACTCTCGAAGGTTATTGATGTCTGCGACATCCCCCTGAACAACAATCGCTCCCTCTTCTTCCGCCAGTTTTGTCCAGTGATTGGGGCTCGCTAATTCCTGCACGACAACAGGCTTGCCAGCCCTCAAGTAATCAGTCGTCAACTGATATCCAATTCGTCCCAGACCTCCGATGAACGCGCTTTCCTTCTTACCAAAGCGAAGACGAGCGGTCGTTATGGATTCCTTGAACAATCGCCCGATCGTCTTAATGGCGACAAACGCTACC
Organism: Pirellula sp.; assembly: GCA_031368325.1. Lineage (GTDB taxonomy): Bacteria > Planctomycetota > Planctomycetia > Pirellulales > Pirellulaceae > JBKCUI01. The sequence goes on along the minus strand of JANMNR010000496.1, from coordinate 21 downwards.
AGAAGGACCGCAGTGACTCTC
>JANMNR010000479.1:0-23804 GCA_031368325.1 Pirellula sp. | reverse complement strand
AACATCATTAGGGGTTGCTAGTGGCTGTGTCGGGAGTCTGATCAGGCCCTCTCAATCACACGGACTCGCAACAGTAGCATCGGAAAGCGTGTACGAATGATTCAGATGTCTTGAAAATCATTTGATTTATTGCTGATATCGAGGTGGCTTGTTGGGCGCATTGCGCTCAATCGTTACAATGCACACGGTTTTACTGACCAGAAGGGTTTTCCACATTCGCACGACCAAAATCCGATGATCGAAAAAATTGTCCTTTCTAACTTTATGGCTCATGCTCAAACCGAGCTGCGGTTAGCACCGGGACTGACGGTTTTGGTGGGGCCAAACAACATCGGAAAAAGCACCGTCGCAGTCGCTTTGAAAATCCTAGCTCGCAATACGAACTCAAATTTCGTAATGCAGCATGAGCAAAAGGAATGCTCCATTTCCGTCCAGACAAGAGAGGGGCACACTATTCAATGGATCAAGCGAAAGAGCCCCAGCTATATTATCAACGGACAAGCAAAAGATCGTCTCGGCCGGGGCGGGACACCGCCTGAACTCGACGAGACGTTACGCCTCGCGCCCGTCGAATTCGAGGACAAGGATTTCGAGCCGCACTTCGGCGACCAGAAAACCCCCATATTTCTAATAAACCGCCCACCCAGCCAAATCGCGCAATTCTTCTCAACCACTTCGGACGCCGAAAAACTTGTGGCGATACAACGCCTCCATCAGAAGCAGCGTACCGAATCGCAAACACAGGCCAAACTACTTTCTCAAAAAAACGAATCCATCCAGCTTTCAATTCAAGCCCTGGAGTGCATTCCGAAACTTGAGTCGGAACTCAAAAGCTTGGAAACTGAAGCCCTGTCCATCGAGAGCCTCTCCAATGAGATAGCTAATTTGGAACGGCTCATCTGCGTTTGGGCAGAGCTCACCCTCGAAACGCAGTTTGAGATGCATCGAGCGACCTGCCTCGAGAAACTGATGCCAGCGCCGCCCGTTCATGCGACCGAACACCTGCAGGGCATCGTTGCCGAATGGCAGACAACCGAAACCAACCACCTGTTCTTTGGGGAAGCGGCTCGAACCCTGGCTCCGCTCGTCGCCGCCCCCAAATTAGACGATGAAAGCCCGCTGGCGACGATGGCCGCGGAACTCGCGACGGCTAACTCGAAACTCGAGTACTGCGACGCCCAATTACGCGTTCAAAGCGATTTGGTGCCGCCAGGCAAATTCATAGTCATCGATGAACTGCAATCGCTTGTGAATGAAATCCAGCAATTGGAACTGGACCAGCTTAGGTTAAACTCACTGGTCACCCTCTTAAAGCCGCTTTGCCCCGCACCACCCATTTCCGATCCCAGTCCATTGCGTGAGTCGGTCGCCGCGCTGCAGAAAACAACAGAACAACTTGAAGACAATCTGTCCCTACTCCAAGCCATCAACAACTCTATCGCGATTTTTGAAAACGAGTCGCAACAGTGGCTTCAGACCGAGCCGACCTGCGATACCTGCGGCGGAAAATTGTCTGTCGAATCGATTCGATTCAAAATGCACAGGCACGGGAACTAAGCCATGACATCCGATACATCAAAGGATCCAACCCAACTCTTTGTCGAAGTCGAGCGATTCTCTGGGTTGCTCTTTATCGGCGATCCGCACGTCGAGGGGCGCACACCCGGCTTCCGACGAGACAACTACCCCGAGACGATTTTGTCCAAACTCAAGTGGTGCATGGAGTATTGCGAACAGCAAGAACTCCAACCCATTTTCCTCGGCGATATCTTCGACAAGCCACGAGATAACCCCAACTGGCTCATCTCGCGTTTGCTCGACATCTTTGACGGTCGCTGTATCCCGACCATATTTGGGAATCATGATTGCGCCAATCCTCATCTCGACGAAAACGATAGTTTGACGTTGCTGGCCAAGGCAGGTGCGATTCGATTGTTGGATGAACGACACCTTTGGGCCTGTGCCTTCGAGGGGCGAAAAGTCTTTATAGGCGGATCCCCTTATCGGTATCCGATTCCAGACAAGTTTGTGATGAATCCAGACCATGTGCAATTGTCATTTCAATTCCCCTCAGGCGTGTCCGAAAATCAGACCAAGGATTGGTTGAATGCGTTGAGCAAACCTGGCCTCGTACTCTGGCTCACGCACCACGACTTGACATTCCCGAATCCCAATGAAGCAGTTGTCACACATCTCAATGAACTGGTCGGCATCGACTACGTTATCAATGGGCACATCCACCGACGTGCCTCCGCTGATGTTGTTCGAGGCCAAACGACATGGGTCAATCCTGGAAATATCGCTCGACGCTCACGAAGCGATTCCATTCGTGGCCACGAGCCAGCCGCGCTCCGAATGGACATCGCATCCGATGGCCAGTGGATGCACTACGTCAGAGTCCCGCATCAAAACGCCGATCAAGTATTCTATGATCTCGATGCGTCTACTCATGACGAGACCGAATCCAACCAATCCAGTTTCATTACGGGACTGTCGATGCTGCAATCCAGAAAAACAGAATCGGGTGCCGGCCTCATGCAGTTCCTGACAGAAAACGTTAACCAATTTGAAGCGGAAGTGGCCAGCGAAATCCTAAAGCTTGCCGAAGTTGTACTATCCGATTCAAAACAACAAAGCGAGCCCGTATGACAACCAAAAAAAACGTCACGACAACTCTGCCATCAGGGCAGCTATCGATTGAGCAATTGCAGACCAAATTCGATGACCTCAACCGTCGCAAAATCGAAGCGGAAACGCGTCATCGCGATGCATCGGATCAATTGCAAAAGCTCCGGAGCCAATCGCTCGTCACATGGGGAACGGACGACTTGGACGAACTCAAGTTGAAGCTAGTGAAGCTGCAGGAGGAAAACGAAGCTCGACGTGCCAAGTACCAACTCGATTTGCAGAGCATTGAAGCCAAGCTGAATGAGGTCGACGAAAAGTACCAATCGATTCGAGAGACGGGACGCGATTCCGAGTAATGCGAATTCTGCCCGTCATCTCCAGCAATCACAACGAGTGGTTCAAATCAACCATGCGATTGCACCAAACGTCAGCCCGACGCGACGAACGCAAGTTCCTCATCGAGGGAACGCATCTCATCGAGGAAGCGATTGCAACCCAATGGCCGCTCGAATCTATTTGCTTCGAAGAGTCCTGGGCCGAGCAAAACCAACCGCTACTGCAACGTATTCTGACGGATCCAAAGCGACCTGATCTGGTTGTGCAACCAGCCACCACAGAATTGCTACGGCGTCTTTCCACCACCTCGACGCGAACTCCAGTGATCGGCGTCGCGTTCGAAAAGGAAATCAGCGAGGTCAATAGATCACCGATATCATTAGCCCTTGCGTTAGAATCACTGCAAGACCCTGGCAACTTGGGATCGATGATTCGTATTGCAGCCGCAGGCGGTGCCTCACATGTCTATGTAAGCGAGGATAGCGTTGCGCCGACCAATCCCAAAGTGCTTCGGGCGACCGCTGGCCAATGGTTTCGCAACCCGCCAATCGTAACCAACCTCGGTCTGTTTCTTACCAGGCAGAAAGCGGCCTCAACACAAATCCTTGCCGCCAGCGCCGATGGCAGGTCGTTTTGGGAGGCCGATCTAACTCGCCCGACCATCTTTCTGCTCGGCAACGAAGGCAACGGACTCAGTCCTGATATACGAGCCCTGGCTACTGGAAGTATCTCCGTTCCAATGGCCCCCGAAGTCGAATCCCTGAACGTTTCGATCACAGCATCGCTACTCATTTACGAGGCGCTCCGCCAGCGAAGAAAAGTCTTGTAGAAGGTCAGCCTCAGTTTGAACCCTATGCAGAGTGTAGCCAATGCGGTGTGGTTATGACGACTTTCTTACGATCGAGACTCCGTGCGACCCCATTAGTTCAACATGATGGAAGCGATCACTGCTCTAGCCGTCCAAGCAACCGTACGGATCCAGTTCGAGCGTACAAGGAGTTGATGGGTCGATGTCGAAAACCCTTGTTGCAAGGCGTTGTGGCATGGAATCTGTATCGCCGCCGTTGAGATCGTGTTGATCGCCAAGAGTGCCGCTCCCAACCAAGCCAGCCACGTCCAGGCTAGCTGCGGATGGACGGCAAGGAGTAGCGCCGCACTTATCCCCTCGATCAACATGGGTGGGCCGACAACATAACCGGTTAACCTCGTGTGCTCACGTTCGTATTCAGTGGACTCGGACTGTCCCACATGTGCCATCAATGGATAGTGCACAACCTGCACGAACCAAATCAATCCAGTCATGTACATCGTCGAAAAAGCATGTAAGACGACAAGAATGTGGTAGTGCTCGCTAGCCAAGATCATTTCCCGTCTCGATTCATCTTACGTTGCCGTTGGACGAGACCGATTGAAGATCCACGCATCTTTCAACATAAGAAAGAACGGAATCCACCATATTAGGTCGTTCGTAAGAATCGTGATTCCAAAAAGGGGAGGGAATACTCCTTTCAACAACGCTCCTAAGAAGCCGATTGGTCCGAAGATCTTCCCTAGAAAACCGACCAGTACAACGGGCCAATGCCGACGCGAATCGTACGCCGCGCAAATATAGCCGATACCGTAAACTCCTACAATCATTCCGACACATTGCCAGATTTCCGGGAAGTTTGGCCGGGTTGTCCCAGTCACATCAAACAATAGGAAAGGGAATGCAATGGTGATGGCACCCCAAACCAAATTGTAAATACCAGCCGCCCACAGCCAGTAAAATGTCCAATTAGGTGGTTTGCTATCTAGTGTTGCTGATGACAAGGTTACGAAGTCCCACGGTGGCAGTAAAGTAAAAATTGACAGCGGTATCCCTGACAATATACGCCGCTGGCAATAGGGCCTCATCGTCGACAAAAGCGTTGCTAGGCACTCTGTGCCGTTTCCCAATGCACATCGGAACTGAGTGCCGGCGTGCATCCTTCATCAAAATCCCCCACCGATCATTGCTCCATCTTTGCGATTACCGAGATTTTGATACAACTCGATGTCGATCGACTGGGAGACGAATCGAATGCCCCCGTCAGCAAATGCATAATTTCCACCACCGGTGTGGTAGCTGCCAAAGCCTCCCACGGCTAACGGGTCCGGCGTCATTTCCTCCATCGGGATGCGACTGTTTGCGCGCACGGGCATGGAGAACGCACCTGTGTTTCGAAGGGTCGAATTGGTACCCGACATCCATCCAAGATCATTCTGCAATGAAATCTTTTCGCCGAGCAAAATCGTATTCGACGATCCGTCCAAAATTTCGTTGTACCGCAATTTGCTATTCAGGAACAATAGTCCGTTGTTATCTGCATCGATCGGGGCCTCGACATCGTGGTGGCAACCCGCGTAGCTGCTCTCCTCGGATGTATTGTCCGGATCCTTAGAAACGGGTACGAACGAATCAGACGGGCACCGAAAGGAATAGATTTGCACAATTCTCGCCTCTTCGTTCTTCGGTGCATAGGCACCGAGCTTTTGGTCGATGTTTCGGTAGATGTTATTTTGCTCGATGTAAGGGAGAATATTAACCATCCAACTGATGTGCTGGCAATCGGTTGGTTCTGAATGGGTCCGGTTGGGTTGATGACGCCAGCGGGCAAGTGCTCCCGATTGAATTCGTAATGATGTACTGCCAGTCCCAATTGCGCAAGATTGTTTGCACAGGAACATCGACGAGCCGCTTCGCGGGCCGCTTGGACCGCTGGGAGCAACAAACCGACCAAGATCCCAATGATGGCGATAACCACAAGCAATTCTACAAGCGTAAATGCGCAACGGATCTTTGCTTTGGAGCGATAAAGCAACGCTGAGTTATGCGACATTTTCATCATGAACCTCTACTTCTTTGAAAGTTGAATTGGGAAATGGATTGTTCGTTGAACGCTTTGCATGTACGGTCCAGATTCGAGACTAGCTAGGACCTCGATGGTTGGCTGCTGGTCCAATTCGGAATGGATCTTCGTTACCACCTCCGCGATTGCTTCGCTGCCGTCCCCTAAATCCGGCAGCCAACGGTCGCCCGAAAAATCTGGCTCAAGCAGGAGTCGTTGGGAAGCTCGAATCGCGCCGGCCTCGCACAGAAACTGAATTTGTGCCATCTGCCGTTCGACACGGCACTCGCGTTGGCTGCGCAAGGATACGACCAAGGTGGTTCCAACAATGGATGTAACCACCAGCATGGTCACCAGCACCGCGACTAAAATCGTCCCTTTGCGCACCTTTCGAACGGTTCGTATCATGGCGTTGCTCCCGTAAGCGGTGTCAATTGAGACCAACGGTTGGCGGTCGCAGCAACTCTTAGTTCAACCCGCTGCATTTGGTCTTCACCAGAAATCTCGGAATTGATGTCGAGCGTCACTCGATGTGGTGAGTCCTTGATTTGGAATGCACACTTTGCATTATCGATCAGGCGAAATGATTCGTAGCGAGGTTTGTCTTCCTTGGTCGGTCTAAGCTCGCGAATCAGACTTGGGCGGGAACCGTTCTCCATCCGATAGGTTATGGTTTCGGATTCTGAAAGCGTCAATGTTAACGAGCCATCGTCAGCTACCTCTGTTCGTATCGCATGATGAACATCCTCGCGAAATTGTGCGGATAGCCTCATATTAGATTGATGAAACTCCGTTCTGTTTTTGGCTTTGCTTGAAAGTCGCATCGCTTGATGTAGGACGCCTATGGTCAACAGCAAGATCATGCTGCTAGTCGAAACTGCGATCACCGTTTCAATCAACGAGATTCCTTTTCGTCTCATGGTGTGGTCCCCGCATCGCTTTTGTCAGTCAACTTTCCATCTTGTTGCTTTGGACGGAGCCATGCAACCATAGATATCGGCTTGGCGTCTGCTACACAGTCCCATTCTAGGGAAAGCACGATCCGTCTGCCGTTTTCATCGTCGAGCAACTTGTGTCGAAGAACTGCATTGGGTAGTGCGTTTGTGAGATCGGGGGAAACTTGTAGACTTTCAAGAGCTTGGCTCAGCTGCGGTTCTGGAATCGCCGTTAGAAGCTCCAGTTGGTTCGCAAGCTCATGGGTAGCCAGTTGAGCATTTCGAGACATTCGCCACACATTGCCTAGTCTAGGCACCAACGACGTCAGAGTTCCAATAGCTGCCAGCACAAGTGCGGAAGCAACAAACACTTCGATGTTAGTAAATCCTCGAAATCGACTTCGATGTAGCATTACGTAAGGCTCGTTACCAAGGAAATGAGGGGGCCAAAACACATAAAACAGGTCCAGAGCACTGCCAACGCCAGAACCAGGATCGAAATGGGCTGCACCAGCGAAACAAACGTATACGCCCTCCGTCGCTCCGCCACGTGCTTGCATTCAGCCAGCCGAAGCAGAGTCCAAATACGCATTTCGCTTTCCTGCATCGCCGAAAGACTTTGCGATTGTTGATGTGAAATGAGATTTTGATCGGCCAAGCTATGCCACGGCTCGCCTCCTGACTCAATACTGAGACCGGCTCTTTGAAAGCGGCGTCGCACCGCAGGAACGGGGTGATGCTTAGTCAACGAATGAATAGCGGTGGTCAGCGAATCGTTACCTCGTTGCGAAAGAGCCAACAACTGCAACACGCTGCGCCTGGATCTAGCGGAGTAGGCGCCTGGCAAATAGCGCCGATAGAATCGGCGCAAAAACAGTCCGACGGGTGTAAAGAAGTAGATTGCCGCAAATGCAAAGACAAGAAAAAAGCACGGTGCAAAGGCCACCGCAATCAAGTCTACCGCTTTCAGATAAAGTAAAGTCACCGGTGGAAGCTTCAATTCGAATTCGTCAAACATCTTTTTGAAGGTCGGAACGATAAAGAAACAGTAACCCAAGACAATCGTCCCAAAAGTCGGTAGGAGCACAATTACATAACTGAAAAGTGAGTTCCATTTCTCCTGGACATCATCTGCCTTGGGCTCCTCGGTTTCTAAAAGCTGAGCAAAGGTCTCGGATAACTTCCCCAATTCTGTCCCAAGCCTGATCGCGGTCACCGACTCGTCAGGAAGCAGTTCAGGCGTTTGCTCAAGCGCAGATGCGATGCATGGGTTGTAATGCAAAATCGATGCAAACTGTGCAAGTCGATAACGAAAACGCCGCCGATGTTCCAATGAGAATGCGGCTACCAAAGGTGCAATCGGCAGCCGATGTTCGTACGCAGTCGCCAGCATCACTAGGAAAGAGTACTGCCGGGCAGTCATCGATTCGATCGGCAAAAAAGGACTTGCTCGCCATGGCAAGCCGAATGGCGAAGTTACAATCCTCTTTGCAGTTTGTTGACTCATGGTAGCTCGGGCTTTCTATCCGCTGAGGGACGATATCAATGAAATCAGCGGTCGTACCAACGAACCTGCAATGCCCGCGATTAGCAATGCCATCACGATCGTCATCGCAGGTGCCACAAACCCTTGGGCGAATCGAGTGCGTTGCTCAAGCCGGTCGGAATAAATTTTCGAAAGCTTCTGAATCAGAATAACCGAAGGTTTCTGATCGGGACCGGATTGCAAGGCATGTACTAACGTGGCCGGAAAACAACTTGGCATGATTCGTACGCCGGGCGCCTCGGCACCATACTGCAACACTTTTGCTGCCGTCTCCGACTCTTCTTGATAGTAGTCGTAGCCACTGGCTAGGCCCGCAATGCGAATGGCATCAGGCAAAGGAGCCTCCACTCGTAACAATTCGGACAACGTTGCCGTCAACCGAGACATGGCAGCGAGTTGCCTTTTACTACTCCTGGAGAGATACCCCAAAAACGGTACATCGTGAGAATGGTCCAATATCCACCGGATGGCCAAAATCACTCGGTAGGCTCCCAAACCAAATAATGCGCAAACGATCAAAGTCCGAATTGGGTGCTCCGAGATCTGCTCGCTCATCCAAAACAACCGCCTCGTGGAAGCCGGCAGCTTGAGATCAAACTCGGCAAACATTTGACGAAACTGCGGAATGATCGTAAACGACATAACAACAAGAATTCCGAGATAAATGAGTGGCATCAAAACGGGATAGGACAACCATTTCCAAATGGCCCGCCGTCGATTTGCTTGTCGCAAATAGGATTGCAGCCAATCTTGGAATTCCGAGCTGCTATTTCGATCAGACGCAAACAGCATCACAAACGGAAGAAACACCGCCAAGTCACGGTTCGAGATAAAATCAGTGGCTGCTGCCCCCTGCCCCAGTCGATTGACAAGGATATTAAGCTGACGGTCCGTCTTTAACCATCGAGCTTGGGACTGGCATTGCTCTACACATCGAATCATATCATGGCGTTGTTCAAGGCACTGATCAATTGCTTGCAACCAATCGGTATTTTCGGTTGGACTTTCTGCTGCCTCAAGTTTCTGAACATTCAGTCCTCGGCTTTGGAGCACGAGCAGTGCTGACGCCGAGTTCTCCGATTGAATCTCTCCTGCCAGAAGGCTGCCATCTTGGGCTATTGCTTTGTATTTGAATAGCAGCATAGATCACTAAGGCAAGGCTAGTTGTTGTATCAAATCGACCAAAGGCCAGAACATGCAAAATACATAGCCGAACACCAGCAGTCCGCCTAGGAAATTACCCGCGATCAAGGGGAACCAACGCAACCACTGATGCGATGCAAACGCGGAAGTCTCCCGACAAATCGCGCCCCGCAGCTGATTGGATCGAAGGTCCGGATTGGACGTCGATGCCGTTGAATGCCGAGCCTCTCGCTCAAATTGCTGTGCCTTTCTCAATGATTCGATCGTTAGACCATAAGCCGGAACGAGGCGAACGAGCCAAGCTGGCACTCGCAACCACAGCAATACGATCAATAACATACTCACGGCAAAGCAAATGGTTCCTACGCGTACGTTCGCATTTAAAAGCTCTAGAAACTGAAGACTCGTTGAAGTCTTGCGGTTGCTTATTTCACACATGGCCTTTAGCTCTGGATAGATTCTTCCCACCAAAAGCGCCAACCCTTGAGCGACTAGCCACACGACCAGTAGTAGAGGCAGCAACAGCTTGGTGATGCTCCATCGCATTTCGGATGCGACATTACCAGTCTCGAACAGCGCCTGCAGGGCTTGAGCGGTTCGATCGCCGCGTTTCCAAGCAAAAAACGCATTACGATAGTCGGAGGGCAAAAGCACATCGTTTGCAAAGCTTTCGTTCACGCCGCCTGCAGAATTGGCTGCAGAGGAAATTCGGTTGTTGACGTCGTTCACAAAGTTCTCAATTTGTGAAACGGTCGTCAAGTTACCGATCGCTAACGGCACACCGGCTCGCAAGACGAGCAGCAAATGATCATTGAAAATCCTAACGTCCGACATCGGGCGAAAGCCGCTTTCTGAAAAACGGGGACGAAGAAAGACCGAAGTGAGGAAGTTTGACACATTCCTCATCAAGGTGCAAGCATAGCGCATTCCGTTAGCGAATCGCCGATTTCCGAACTGGCCCGGATATCAAGTTGTAGTCCAGGCAGGAGGAAAACAGCTATTGGCACGTGAATTAACCGCCGAGGGCCGTGTGCTCGTGGCCGTTGACTGCGATGCGCTGCACTCTATCTTCGGAGTCGATTTGTCGAACCAAAAGATGGGTGCTTTCAATAACGTATTTAAGCAATTGCTCTATGAACTAACATGGGTTTTTGATCTTCGATATCATGGGTTGAGCGGTCGTTCATGGTGATGCGAATGGGACCATCGCAGATCGCGATGTGAAGACGCAGATTGGGCTGCATTAGGAAATCAGAATGAATAGTGAAAAGAAGCTGGCAATCGCATTAACGGGTTACCTGACGCTGGTTTGCTTCATCATTGCAGTAATTCCCATGCAATCGCCAAGTCGACAGGTTTTTGTCGGTGTCGCAATTGGTTCTCTGTTTGGATTTACGATCCTCGCGACCACCTGGACTGCCTTTGGTCCGGGGCAGCGATTGGTTCGATGGACGTTGGGATTCTTGATGTTGATCGCTCCAACCTTGTCACTTTTTGTATCCAATCCTCGAACGCTAAAGCCAGTGGTTGTCTGCCAGTTTGTGATTGTCGTACTCTTGCTACCGCTAGCAGCACTGCTCCGCTATCAATTTGGAATTTCTTTGGCAAAGTTGGATGAGCCTGAAACGATGCCGCCAAAAATGGTTGTTAGGCAATATGGGATTAAGCACTTAATGATCCTAACGGCTTTGATTGCGGTACTCTTGTCGGTTGGGCGCGTGATAGTACCTTTCTTTCGTAATTTCCAGGCTATGGAACTACCCGTTTGGGTGTTTTTAGCATTCTCATCCTGCGTGATGGTCGTACCGATTCTCTTTTCCTTGCTAACTTTGCGTAACAGTTTCTGGCCGACACTTGCCATTTTCGGATTTTCTGTCTTAGCGACCTGGAATGAGTCTACGTTGTTGTCGTCACTCAAGCTGAGCGGTCCCGATTTTTTTCATTTCGTTTGGATCAATTTATTTACCGTTCTACCTGTGCTCTTAGTCGCGGTTGGATTGCGAAAATGCGGATATCGACTGATTTGGGTCTCCAAAGATTCTGCTTCCAACGTTACCGTCGATAACCGTTGAGACTCCTGTTACACAGCGAGACATCCAATGGCTTGCAGATCGGATGCGTCCAGCGTCATGCTCACATTGCCTGACTCACGCCAAAGCAAAAGGTCCATGCGGCACAGGGTCGCCTCGTCAAGCGATCCAGATGGATCAAGCCCTTCGCGAAGCTGAAATTGAACCAAGGCAGATTTGGTCTCATGATTGAAGATACCATCTGGGGCTCGCGTTACATTTTTCGTCGCACTTGGGATTGAAAACTCAAGTTCGATCAAAGCCGATTGAAGCTTGGCGACCGCATCGCCCCAATCACCTTTACGCAGCGATTGTCTCTGTTCAAGGATGGCTATCATTTTTTCTTGATTGCGAAAATGCTCGGATTTAAGCGACATATTTACTGTTCCTGAAGATTTGGCTTTGGCAATTCGACCCAACCAACACATGCCACAGTCCGACGCAAACGAAACAAGAAAAATGGGAATCCTCTATAGCGTTGCGACCTAAGCATGCAGTCGGCTATGTGCCGAGGTCAAACAACAGGGGACAGAACGGAATCCCCGTTTCGGGTCTGCTAAAAAGGAGACTGTTCTCTCCCGCGAGTATCCGGTGCATCATATAAGGTGCGGACTGCAGGTCCATTTTGCATATCAGGACCATCCAAACGCAAAGTGCCGCTGGCGGGACTCGAACCCGCACGGGGTTTCCCCCAGCAGATTTTAAATCTGCTGCGTCTGCCATTTCGCCACAGCGACCTTGCAAACCAAGAATGTATCCCAACCACCTTTCTATGGGTAGTGCCTCTATACCTCCCCGCTCCCCCATTCCGGCGAATAACCGTCCCCGCCTTCGCTAACTATTTCCAGTTTCTTGGTCGACGGGGGCTTGTTATTCGCCCTAGAACTTTGTTTGATGAAAGCTGGGGATAGTGTCGCGTCCGCGATTCTATTGACCCCAGTGTGTTTTCTATAGTCAGAGGGAGGATGTTTCCTAATGGCAACGATTCCGATGTGCTCGCAATCCAGCTTGGATTGCTTGCCTACGGTGCGTGAGGCCAACAAAGAGTGCAATGCTCCTTCATTGCATCGCATTGCCGAGGTACGAGCACAGCAGGGGTTGTCCCTGAGGTCTATCTCGAGACGTTCAGGTATCGATGTCCAAGATTTGAAACAGCAAGAGTTGCCGGATTCCAATTTGACATTGAGCGACTTGACCCGCTGGGCCAAAGCGTTGGAGGTTCCTATCGAAAATCTCATTGTAGATCACGATAGCGAGCTTTCAGATCCGATCCAGTCGAGAGCGGCAATGGTGAAAGTTATGAAGACAGTCGTGGCACTGACGGAGGTTGCGACCTCACCACGCGTATCACGTTTAACAACCATGCTACGCGAGCAACTGATCGAGCTGATGCCTGAGCTGGCCGAAATCGGCGGTTGGCCCAACTTTGGTAGTCGTCGCCCACCTGACCAGCAGGGTCGGATCGGCGAAAACCCGATTGAGGTACTGCATCTTCGACTTGATTGACGAAATGCCCGGGTACCGAGGAACAGTTGACATTCGTTTCGAAAAGCTATTCTAAGATTTTTTTATTAGACTCTGAAATCGAGACTGTCAGCAGTGACGGCCAGCCAAAAGCTGGCCGTTTTCTTTTAGTCAATCCAGCGTTTTGTTAGATCGCCATAAGCGTCAATGCGCCGATCTCGAAGAAAAGGCCAGTGGGTGCGTTGCGTATCGATTTGATTGAGATTGCATTCGACGATCACAATCTCTTCGTCCGAGTGGCTTGCCCTGTGCAGCAAGTTTCCTGCGGGGTCGAACACAAACGAGGCACCCCAGAATTCGATCGAGCTTTCGACTCCAACTCGATTGGCCGCACCGACAAATACGCCGTTCGCGATTGCATGGGATCGCATCATCGTTTCCCAAGCTTCGTGTTGGCTTCGTCCGTAAAGCGGCTTGTCTGCAACACTCCACCCAATGGCAGTCGGATACAACAGAATCTCGGCTCCGCGCATCGCAAAGAGTCGAGCCGCCTCGGGGTACCATTGATCCCAGCAAACGCCGACACCGATCACGCCCAAGCTCGTCTTTGCCACCGTGAAACCGGTGTCGCCTGGGGTGAAGTAAAATTTTTCGTAGTACAACGGATCGTCAGGGATATGCATTTTGCGATAAAACCCCACTTGGGAACCGTCCGTATCGAAAACGAGCGCCGTATTGTGGTACAAGCCGTGGGCACGCCGCTCGAATACAGAACCGGTGACCACTACACCACACTCCTTGGCGACCTCACTCATCGCCCGACTGGTTGGGCCTGGAATGGACTCGGCCCATTCAAATCGGTCATGATCCTCGCTTTGGCACGGGTACGGAGCGTTGAACAATTCTTGCAAGCAAACAATGTTTGCACCAAGCGCAGCCGCTTGTCGTACCCGCGCAACGGCCTTTTGCACGTTCTCGTCTTGATTCACAGTGCAGGTCATTTGCACGGTTGCTAAGCGAACAATGGGATCCTTGGGAGCAGCCATCGGTCTCTCTCTAAGCTGGCGGATTTGGTTCAATTCTTGTGCGAGCGAATTCTAGCATTATTTTTTTGCAGTGTATTGGTGTTACGGTAATCGTCTTGACCTGGAGTTCGCCAACTTCGTACACTCCCCGAATTACGTAGCTCTCTACAACCAGACGGTCCGATGCCACGAAGGTCATCGGCTGGTGAGAATTCATCGTGGGCGACCCAAACATTGTCCCGCATTTTCATGAGGAAAACAAATGCGTCCTATCCAACAGAATCGCCGTCGAACCCTGCTTCGAAACGCTCTCCAACTCGCATTGGCCTACCCGCTCATCCTTTCATTGGGCTCGAATGACGCGTCGGCACAAGATATGTCCAAGAGCAAACAGGCTCCTCAACGTGGTGTGCCAGCCGCACAAGCCTCGTCGACACGAAAGGTTTCGGACGACGCCAACTTGGGTCCCAGTGTCGTTGCTACGGTGAACGGCGCGTCCATTTCCCTCGATGATCTTGCTGCCCAGTGCAAAATGCGATTCGGCGACGATGTTTTGGAAGATCTTGTCAATAAGACCTTGATCTTGCAAGCCTGCCAACAACAACAAATCAACGTCACTCAAAAGGATGTGGACGACGAAATCGCGCGTACCGCAGGCAAGTTTCAGCTGTCGACAGCGATGTACCTCAAGCTCATCCAGGACGAACGTGGGATCGCTCCAGAACAGTATGCATCAGACATTATTTGGCCTATGTTGGCGTTGAGAGGACTTTCTCGCGGCCAAATCAAAATTACGCCAGAGGAAATCGATCGGGCTTATCAAAGCGAGTTCGGTCCAAAGGTCCAGGTTCGCATGATCGCTTGTCGTGATGCAAACAAACTGGCCCAACTTCAGAAAGAAGCGGCCAGCAATCCCGATACTTTCAAGACTCTGGCAAAGAACCATAGCGAAGACCCGAGCAGCGCGAGCGTTGAAGGGCTGTTGCCCCCGATTCGTAAGTTTAGCGGTGATGATGAACTGGAGAAGATCGCGTTCGGACTGCAGCCCAACCAGGTCTCCCCTGTCTTCCCAGCCGGTGGGTTCAGCGTCACACTGCAGTGTGTTCGCCATTTACCGCCGACCAATCCACCTGGCCCTCAAATGCAAGAGATCCAGAATCGAATCAAGGTCGAATTGGAAGACCAAAAGCTCCGCAGCATGGCAGAGACCGTTTACAAATCGCTACGCGAAAAAGCGGAAGTAACCGTTGTGAGCGGCAAACCAGAGCTAATGGCTCAGTATCCAGGTGTGGCTGCGATCGTCAATCGGCAGAGCATTCCAATGCAACGCTTTGACGAAGCGTGTGTCAAGCGACATGGAGTTCAAATCCTTGAGGGGGAAATCAATCGCAAGCTGATTGAGGGCGCTTTGACCGCAGCGAGGTTGCAGGTCACTCAAGCGGATATCGATGCGGAAATCAATCGCGCTGCGGATTACTATGGTTTCATCAAGGCAGACGGCACCCCCAACGTTCAAGAGTGGATGAAGAGTGTTCTGAGCGAAGACAACATCACCTTTGAAATGTATGTGCACGACGCGATTTGGCCGTCGGTTGCACTCAAGAAACTGGTTGGTGGAAAAGTTCAGGTCACCGACGATGATTTGAAAAAGGGCTTTGAGTCGAACTACGGACCGCGTTCCGAAGTCCTCGCAGTGGTATTGAGCAGCCAGCGAACCGCACAGGAAGTATGGGACTTGGCTCGCAATAACGCATCGGAACAGTTCTTCGGCGAACTGGCTCACCAGTACTCGGTCGAACCAAGCTCCAAGAGCAATTTCGGCAAGGTGCCGCCTCTGCGGAGACATGGCGGCCAACCTAACCTCGAAAAGGCAGCCTTTGACCTGAAGCCCGGAGAAATCTCAGGCATCATCGAGGTCAATGGGCAATTCGTTATCCTTAAGAGCCAGGGGCTTACGACGCCGGTGGTGTTGGATTTCAATGCCGTCAAGGGAGAGCTTTATAAAGACATTTTGGAAAAGAAGCAACGCATTGCTATGGACCGCCATCTGTCGACGATGGTTGCGGATGCCCAAATCTCCAATTTCTTGACCAACAAGCAGCGATTGGGCGGTGCAGAGAAGAAGGCAGCGCTGGAGGTCCTGGAACAAGAGGGCTCACAGCAGCCACAGCGTCAGCAACCCTTAAAACGCTAGAGCAATGACGCACAACGCGAACGTCTTTTGATTTCGATCGTGCTCGTGACCAAGAACGAGCACTCAGAGTAAGTAGTTACATTCGAAAAGTGCCTTTTAACAAACGAATCGCCCAACAATCGAATAACGCTTCGGCCATCATCATGCTTGAGGAACCACTCCAAAATACGGCTCCCAACAAAGGGACCCGTCGTTCATTTCCAAGGTATCGCTCGAGCGTTTTGGACATTATTCGAGTCTCGCAAAGCATACCTAGCTTTCCGCTTTTGCGCACGATGCAATTGGATCAACTCTCCCATGCGCGAAGGGCATGTCCAGTTCGAATCGCTTGGTCAACTCTCTTTGTAAAGGCATATGGAATTGCTTGTGCCGAGTTGCCTGAGTTGCGAGAGCTCTTCGTGAGTTACCCTCGCAAACTATTGTACCTGCACCCCCATTCGGTCGCTTCGATATCTGTTCATCGGCAGGACGAATCCGGTAACGAACGACTCATCTGGGGCCGATGGAGTTCGCCAGAGGCAACGCCACTGGCTATTTTGCAAGAGCGCCTCGATGCGTTTAGCAATGCCCCAATCGAAGACGTTTTTGGCGAAGGGCTTTGGCTCGAACGAAAACCCGCACTTTTTCGACGATTTGTATGGTGGTGGCTTACCCGTTGGACAGGCCGACAGCGCGCTAAACGCATCGGCACCTTTAGTGTATCTAGCGTCGGTGGACACGGAGCACTCAACTCGCACCATCCGTTGGTTACGACGTCCAGCATCGCGTTTGGTCCAATCACTGCCTCGGGACGCTGCGAAGTCGTATTGATTTGCGATCACCGCACCCTCGACGGAGTCCTAGGATCGCGAGCCCTGGAATTGCTTGAGAAGACGCTGAACTCCACAATGATCGACGAGCTTGCGTCACTAACTTCAAGCGTTGCCAAAGACGCCGCCTAGAGTCAAACGATTGTCCCAATCGTTTCGGCAGCAAGTAAAGCTATCGGCAGCGATCGAACGCCATTGGTACCACGACTCTACTCTGTTGCGATGATACGCTTGGCTCGTGCGATCAATTCTTTGGATTGTTCTTCGGAAGCTGTTTCTGCAATCAGTCGAACGATGGGTTCGGTATTGCTGCCTCGCAATAGCAGCCAGGCATCCGTCCAGTCGAGACGAATTCCATCCGCGTTACTAACCGATTCCGCTCGCAGTTCGCTCGAAAGCTTGCCGATCGAGGTAGCGAGTTTTTCTTTGGAGAGAACCATCTTGTCCTTGATCATCGCCATGCGGGGTAGCTCGCCGACCAATTGACTCAGGCTCGATCGTGTCGCCGCCATCAAGTCAAGGACTTGCGCCATGCCGACAAAGCTGTCGCGAATGAAACCGACACGCGGATCGATCGGTCCGCCGCTACCCTCGCCGCCATACATTGCATTGTTGAGTTGCATCACATCCACCACGTTGGCTTCCCCCACCTTGCTCTGCGCAAAACGAACGCCATGCTTTTCAGCGAGCCATTTGGTCATGTTGCTCGAAGCGCAGTTCGTCACGAGCGGCCCAGTTCGCAACATCAATGCCCGCTTCATGCAGAGGACCGACGTATACTCCTCTCCGATAAAGTGGCCCGTCTCGTCGATAATGGCAAGCCGGTCCGCATCGGGGTCTTGGCAAAAACCGATCTGGAATCCTTGTTGTTCCACCATGGGGGAGACTGTAGCCAAGTTTTCGGCCAATGGCTCCGGTGGGTGTTCGAACTGGCCATCGGGAGTCTCACCCAGAATCAAGAATGTGCATCCGAGAGCTTCCAAGAGTCTTTGACCCAAAATGGCTCCAGCCCCATGGTTGCTATCCAGAAGAACACGGAACTCGCATTTGCGAATAGCAGCCACATCTACAGTTGCTAAAATCAACCGCAAATGCCCCGCATACGGATCTTCGACACGGATGCGAGTTTTCAGCGTGTCCGTCGGACGCCAGTCCGTTTGGTTTTGGCGATAGGCATGAAGGACGCGAGTCCCTGGCTCGCTGGGTAGAACTCGGCCTTCCGGGCTGAAGAGCTTCATTCCGTTGTAAGCGGGTGGATTGTGGCTCGCTGAGATTTGGATCGCGCCCGCTGATTTCGATTCTCGCACGAATGCGCCGACGGTCGGTGTGCTCGCAACCCCGAGATCCAAGCATTCTCGGCCGTGTCCCACGACGGCAGCGGCAATCGCGTCGGCAAACATTTGGCCGCTCGCCCGCCCGTCTCTTGCGACGGCGATTGGCCCTTCGGGAGCCTGGGTGCAGAAAGCAGCAGCGAAATTACTGGCGACCGTTGGAGTCAGTTCGGATCCGACGATACCCCGAAGTCCGCTAATACTAATAATGGGTTCAGGCATAATGGATGAGTGAGAATTGCAACGAGGAGGAATTAGGCGTAACACCAGAATAACTAGGCCAATTGGAACAGACAGTATACCCAAACAGGCTCCAATTGCTTGACACTACAATTTGCGCAACTTAACATCGGATTGCGGTAGGATTTGTTGGAAACTTCGGCGAATCCAACTATGCTGTGGTATGTATCCCAGCGTAGCTGATTTGTTTTTTCGACCCCTAGAACTTTGTGACTCTCACCCAGGCAGACCCTCATGGACATTTCCGGCATGCTGATCTGGGCAATGGTATTGGTTTCGCTGATCGTCTTTATTGTCTTGCTCGTAAAGGCATTCAAATCCTGGGGTGTGGTTCACACCATCTTGCTGTCGATACTTTTTATTGAGTGTTGGACGTTTCTATTCTTCGCGGGTGGGGTCGCACATTACCGTATTAAGCTGACTAAGACGCACGACAATCTAGCTGAAAAAGTTGAGAAGTTGTTGGTTGCAGTGGACTTAGAGATGTTTGGCGATCGACTGGATCCAAAACTGAATCTCGAGAAGTTCGCTCCACTCACCAACGAACTCAGTCGATTGACTCTTGAGCGTGGACGAGTTTGGAGAGGCGCAGTTTTGCAACGTGTCACTCCAGCGAGTGGTAAAACACCAGCATCAGCCCTTTTGCAATTGCCCGCTCAAGTGAGCAACGGACCTGTAGCAGCGCCTGCTGGGGCGGCTGGTGCAGCGGGCGCTGACGCCGTTGCAGCGGCACCAGCCATCGAGTCGGGGCTAGCGGTGGAAAGCGTGGTTTATCTGTTTGGCGAACGCGAGCAGTCCGTGGGATTAGTGCCAGAAGTGTTTCTGGGCGAGTTCGTTGTCAAAGAATCCAAAGATCTTTCTTTAACGGTTTCACCAACGACACCGCTAACGAAAGAGCAAGAGACGGCAATTTCCGGCAGCCCGTCTTGGGCTATCTACGAAGTCATGCCGCTGGACTCTCATATTGCTTTTGCACGTCCAGGATCCTCACCTGAGGAGACTGCCATTTTCGGCCTTATGGACAAAGACGACCTCATAAAAGACTTCGAAGGCGTTTTCCGAAGTGCTTTGCCCCCCCTATCCGAAGCCGCAAAAGAAAGAATTCTTCAACGGTACGCGAATGACGGAGGTGCTGCATCCAACGAGACGCCGCCCGAGGCGCTATCTTACCGAGTGAAGTTTAGGAAGGACTATGTGGACGTGGTCGATGCCAAAGGCGGTCGTAGCCCACTCCTCGGCGGCTACCATGACTCCGAGGGAAATATGATCGATCAACGGCTAAAACGAGAGGCCCCGGCCGAAACCGTATTCAAAGTCGGCGACACGTTTGTGCTAGATGCACCCACCGCGAATAAGCTTCAATTGCAAGGGATCGTTGAACAAGAATCGTCTATCTACGTCAGACCGTTGAACGATTATGCTTTTGCTAACCGCGAAACGCGACGGATGATCATTCGAGCGAAGCAGGACAACGACATTATCACACGCGAATACAACGAAGCGGTCAAAACCACCGCCGTTGAACAATCGCTGGAGATAAAGCTTGAGGAAGACGCAAGGATGCTCAAACAAGACTTTGCCCAATACCAAAAGGAGCTTGAAGTCATCGCTAGCGTATTCACTGATCTAGAAGCTCAATTGGCGGCCAAGAAAACCGAGCTTGGCAAGATCTACGGCTCCATCGTGTTAATGCGAGACAGGTTGGTTAAGCACCAGCGAGATCTGGCGAACGTTTCAAACGCCGCGCAATAAGCAGTCAATTGGACTCCGGTTCAGCGGTGTGTTTCTTTTGTAACCGAATGAAGTCGCGAAACTCTTGCGGCCATGGAGTCTCCATCTGAATTGGAGCGCCGGTCCTCGGGTGGTTGAAACCAAGTGTTTCGGCATGCAACGCAAGTCGACGGCATGGCCAAGCCCAGTGCTCCGCTTGTCTCGCTTTGTATCGCGGATCGCCCAAGATCGGGTACCCTGCCTCCGCCAATTGCACGCGGATTTGATTTCGGCGTCCCGTTTCCAAACGCACCTCTAAAAAGGCGGCGTCTCGCCAAACATGCCGAGTTTCGTAATGCGTTATAGCGAGCTCGCCGTGTTCGGCATTTGGAACCGAGTAACGATTGAGGTCCGCATCGGTTGCCAAAAAACTTCGTAACTCGCGGCTGGCAGGTTTCGGGACACCCGCCACGATGGCGATGTATTTTCGCTGCGGTTTCCGCATGGCGAATTGGTTTCGCAAGGCTTCTGCCATTTCGAGTGATTTGGCGACGACAAGGACCCCTGAGACGCCTCGATCCAATCGATGGACACAGAATGCACGAGCGCCTGCGGTCCCCTTTTGAAACTGACGCTCGACCAAAGACATCAACGTATGGGGCTCTCGATGTCGCGTCGGAACCGTGAGCAGGTTTGCCGGTTTGTTGACAATGGCCAAATCGTCGTCGTCATACAGAAAATCGACGGAACGACTGGACTGTTTGTTCTTGGATGGTGAGGGAGCGGCAATAGGCTGAGGTACCATATCCACGCTGATTTGGTCGCCAACCTCGACGACGAAGAAAGCTTGGCGTTTCACACGTCCATTGACGGTAACGTAACCCTCTTCGATGAGAGGGGATATCTGCGCTCTTGGAATCTTGAACAGATTTTGAAGGACATTGGACAGCTGACGAGCAGGCTGTGGAATATTAGCAGGGACATTTGCGGTTTTCTGAGACATAGTTCGCTATTGGAGTCACTCCCAAGCAAGCATTCAAGGCTTTTTTGCGAATCGGGATCATAGATAGGCAATTTTGTCGCAACAAAGTGTCCCTTCACCCTCTCAGCGTGATCAGGGCATCGCCGGGATACTCGACGGCCTAGCGGCAGTCTGAGGACGATTACGCTAAGATCGTAGTTAAATGGCCAGATCCATCCTCGACTTCCTATTTCAACACATATGAAATCCATTTTCCTCCTAGTAGCCCTATCGGCTGTTGTTCAGGCCCAGCTTCAACCGGACGGAGCCACCGCTTCCTTTCGCGGTGCACTTCCTCCAAAGCCCACCGGCGAACTGGATGAGGAACAAAGTCAGACCATCAAAACCAAATTGGCCGAAGTTAGCCGGGATTTCGTAGCGGTTAAGAAACATCCGCGCGCTGCGGACGCTGAAATTTTCATCAAGGCGGTCCGATACGCACTCGAGTTCCATGAATGGTACGGAAAGAAACCCGAAGACGACTTCAACAAGGGCAAGGCATTGCTCGACGAAGCGACAAGGCGGATAGGCTCATTGAAAAAGAACGAGACGCCATGGCTAAACGGGAGCGGCCAGAAAATCCTCGGCTTCTATTCCAAGATTGATGACTCAGCGCAACCTTACGGTGTCGAAATCCCAGAGGGGCTTGAATACGGCAAAGGTAAGCCGACTATTCCAATGTGGATATGGCTGCATGGTCGTGGCGATACAGATACGGACATGCACTTTGTTTTTAATCGACTCAATGCCAAGAAACCTGGCCAATTTCAGCCGAAAGGAACGATCGTTATCCATCCCTTTGGTCGTTACTGCAACGGCTGGAAGAGCGCTGGGGAAACCGATGTGTTTGAAGCGAGAGACGATGCGATCACTCGCTTCAACGTTGATGCCAATCGCGTCGCGGTTGCCGGATTCAGTATGGGTGGAGCGGGCGCATGGCATATCGGCGCGCACTTTGCTGACCAGTGGGCATGCGTTCACACAGGTGCCGGTTTTGTTGACGTCAAGCGTTATCAAAAGCTTACTGCTGAAAAAATGCCGCCTTGGTATGAGCAAAAACTGTGGAGCGTTTACGATGTTCCGAACTACGCAAGAAACTTCCTCAATGTCCCCCTGGTTTGTTACTCTGGAGAAAACGATCCACAACGCGATTCCGCAGAGTACATGGTGGAGGTCCTCGATAAGGAAGGTTTAAAGCCGCCTCATTTGATCGGGCCAGGTATGGGACATAAGTATCATCCGGAGGTGATCAAGGAGGTCCAATCGCAGATCGAAAAAGCAGTCGCAGCGGGGCGCGACGTCATGCCAAAGAAGATTGTGCTGCAAACGCGTTCGCTCGCCTACGGCCGCATGCATTGGCTCCAAGTGACAGGCATGCTTGAGCCGTGGGAAGATACGAGGGCCGAAGCGATTTGGGATGAAGCAAAGAACGCGGTCTCTGTTACCACGAAGAACATTGCGAGCTTGGTCGTCCGCTTGCCCAAGTTGCCAGTGAAACCAAGTGTCGTCGTGGATGGTACGGTGGTCGCCGATTCGATCAGCACAGACGCCGGTGTGTTTTGGAGCTGGAAAAGCGAATCAGCAAATGCGATGGCTGGCCTTGCAAAAAAGCCACTCTTGCAAGGCCCCATCGACGATGGATTCAAGGCGAGGTTTGTAGTCGTACTGCCCGATGGCAAGCCCGACGGAACGGAGACCGACAAATGGGCGAGACTGGAAGCAAGGCATTTCTTTACGCGTTGGCGATCGCTAATGCGGGGTGATGCGATGTATCGCAAAGCGGGCGATGTCACCGAAAAGGATATTCAGGATTGCAATCTCGTCTTGTGGGGCACACCCCAAACAAATTCAATGCTGCGAACACTGTTGGCCAGCAAGAGTTTAAGTGAGGTAATAACGTGGAGCGACTCATCACTAAAGATTGGTAACCAGGAGGGACCCGTGGCAAGCAGTGTCCCTGTTTTCTGCTTTCCGAATCCGTTGAATCCAAGCCGTTATATTATTGTCAATTCAGGCCTCACATTTCGCGAGGCTCATGACAAAACCAATTCACTTCAAAACCCGAAACTACCGGACTGGGCAATTTTGGATATCACCCAATCTCCCACCGCGGAGTCGGCTGGCAAAGTGATTGCTGCCGACTTTTTTGATAGTCAATGGAAACCTCTCACGCGTGTGAAGTCACCGTTAGATCGATAATCGCAGACAGCGCCCGAAACTGGGAGTCATGGCATTCGGTATATCGTCGGCTTATTGCCGAGAGTCTGCGTTTTATCGAGTTGGCAACTCATAGCAGGCAGCTTGCTCCGCATTGCGAATGAACACGAGGTTGCCAACCATTACGGAGTGGTTCCAAGTCTTGCCTTCGATAGCAGGAAACTTCGCTAGCTCGACCATTTTGGTTGAGTCCGCTCGCAAGAGTACCAACTCGCCAGCCTCCGAGGTTAAAAGCATTTGGCCTGCATCGCATAGCAACAAAACTT
>JANMNR010000473.1:0-2551 GCA_031368325.1 Pirellula sp. | reverse complement strand
AGAACCGATCGATTCGAATTCTGCCGAAGCTCAAAATTCTTTCTCCGCTGGCCATGTTCCCCTGTGCCAAACAATCGTTCGAATACCAACCTGGGGTTGGGTTCCGGCGTAACCGGTGTCGTGGCCGAACTCCATGAAAGATTGTATTGATAAGCGCATGCGTAGCCCGAGTCGCAACTGCCCGACGTGCGGACGGCGTCACTTGAAAGCTCTAACGAGTTGAAACGCGTGGCTTTGCCCACCGCTTGTGCCGCCACTTGATCGACCGACACCCCAACATGAATATCCTTGCCCGCTGTTTTTCTGGCGCGAGCACCAGTCAAAAACGTTGCGTTCGCTCGAGCATGGTCCCCTGCACCGTCGTTGCCGGCTGTAGCATTATCGTGTTTCAAACCTCCGATGACCTGCAATTTGTTCTTCACGTACTCCAAAGGCTGCAATGTCGAACTCAATTCAAATTTGCCATCTTGGCTTGATGGGAACCAGTGGTCTTGCTGCACTCCGTTGGGAATAGACATAAACGCCATTCGAAGCGGAGCACCCGATTCTGTGGTTGCAGCAATCTGCCCTGCCGCAGTCTGCGCCATCACTTCACCCCGTGTCATTAGCGAAAGCAAAGGTGGCACTGCGAGACTTACACCTGCTCCGCGAAGAAAGGCACGACGACTTTGAACAGATGTCTTCATCGATTTGATTCCCTTTGGTTCAAGGTAACACGGTTTGTGGGTTGGATCGGCGTTGAAAGGCTGATGAGTTAATCACTTCTTTCAACATAACGCTAAACCGGCCACCATCGAGATCAATTTTCTCTACAATTCCGTCTACCACGCGATCGTCGAAGTATTCTAGCCCCCGACCTGTCGCATAGATAAACAGTTTTTCGGTAGCACAACGATAAAAGTCCATTCTTCGTTCGGTTTTGAGAATTTTCTTTAGTTCCCGAATGTCCTTAAACTTCTCACCCGTAATTAGCTCGCCGGCGCTTTCAATTGCCTCCTCACCGTCTTTCTCACGCCAAGCACCGATTGCGTTAAAGTTCTCGAGAGCTAAGCCGAGCGGGTCCATCCTGGAGTGGCAAGAGGAACAGAGCGACGCCTCACGGTGAACCGCAAGAAGCTCCCGCAAGGAAGGTTCGCGACCGCCGAATCGGTCCGCTGCATCCTCAAGTGCTGGGACATTCGGTGGTGCCGGCGGCGCCGGAGTACCGAGAATGTTGTCCAGTACGAAAAGTCCTCGCTTAACTGGCGATGTGCGTGTTGGGTTGGATGTGACCGCCAGCATCGTTCCCTGCGTAAGTATCCCGCCACGAGGGCTTCCCGCAGGCAACGGAACTCGACGCACTTCTTTGCCACTCACCCCTTCTAATTCGTATAAACTAGCGAGCTTTTCATTTGCGAACACATAATCCGCATCGATCAAATCCAACAGGCTGCGATCCTCGCGAACTAGATACTCAAAAGACATTTCGGTCTCCTTTCGCATCGCGCTGCGAACACTTGCATCGAAGCGATCTCGAAACGTGCCAAGCTCTTTAAAGCGAGCGATAGCCTTTTTGGTTTCCGGCGAATCGGAAGCTTCTTCTTCCTTAGTCCGTCGACCGCGGCCTCCAAAACTGGCACGCAATGCAGCATACTCCTTTTGGAATCCAAATGCCGCAATCGGATCAATAGAAACGTTCTCGACATCACGGGCCCGTAGCCATTGACCGGCAAAGCTCTCTATAAATTCGTCAAAACGCTTGTCGCGAACCATACGTTGCACCTGAGCCGCGAGATTCTTTCGAAGCTCCCCTTTTTCCACCAGCGAGAATAACTCGTCATCTGGCATCGTGGACCACAAAAAAAAGGAAAGCCGCGACGCCAACGAGTATTCATCCACATACGGAAATTGGCTTGCCTCGTCCAATGTCTCGACGTCTTCGACCCGGAAAAGGAATTGCGGTGACGCGAGGACCGCCATAACCGCTTTTTCAATGCCGGCTTCAAACGTCATTCCAGGTTGCTGGTAGACCGATTCTGCAATGGCCGCAAGCCTATCGCATGAAAGCTGACTAGCTGGCCGGCGATAAGCCTTTGATGCAAACTTGGACATTACCTCGAAAGCATATTGCTTGCGATCTGCCAAATCCAAAGGGGGTGAGTCGCGGTGAAAAAATCGCTCGTAGCCCACGGGATGTTTCCAGTGCAACTCATCCATCGGACCATCGACCGAAACCGATACAATCTCGTAACTGACAAACCGATCCTTTATGTCAGACTTCTCGTCTCCATGCTCTAGGGTGGTCAGCTCGATTACAAGTTCATGGTTGCCAGGTTCCACAGCAAGCATAAACTCGTTATTTACAAATTTGTCTTCCTCCCATTTGTGCTGGGCTGCATACAGCTCTTTGCCATCCAGCGAACATTGGATCTGATAGCGACCAGGGTGGAAGTCGAAGGAGCCATCGAGCTTCTCACGCACAATAACTCGGTACTCGCCGGCGACCTCTATTTCAAAGCCTCGGCGAACCGTTTGAGGTCGATCGTGGCGCATGCCCGTTCCGTTTTTTGAC
>JANMNR010000441.1:0-5321 GCA_031368325.1 Pirellula sp. | reverse complement strand
TACGGCGCATGGCATTAGCCAAAAACAGCTAACGATACTACGTTCCCAATCGAGCGAGATCATCGACACCACTTGCCCGCTTGTACGGCGTGTTCACGAAGCCACTCAGACGCTTGAGGGTGAGGGGCGAATGGTTGTTTTGATCGGTCGTCGCAATCACGTCGAGGTTCAGGGGATCGTCGAGGACTTGAAACGATTCGTTGTCATCGAGTCTCCCGATCAGGTCATCGATTGGGAGGAGTCGCGATTGGGGGTCGTTGCCCAGTCGACGACAACACCCGATTTAGCCGAGCGCTGCTTGAAACGAATCGCGGAGCTGAATCCAAAAGCCGATATTCGCAGCGTTGACACAATTTGCCGACCGACCCGACAGCGTCAGCAAGCTCTTGAAGTACTTTGCCAAAAGGTGCCTTTAGTGATTGTGGTTGGAGGTGCGCACTCCAACAACACGCGGCAATTAGCGCAGCGCTGTTGCGAACTAGGATGCAAAGCCATCCAAATTGAGTCAGCTAAAGACCTCAAAATGGATTGGTTTCTTGGTATTGAGGCCGTGGGTCTTACGGCCGGGACGAGTACGCCCGATGCCACCATCGAGGAGGTGGCCACAACCTTGGAGTCCATTGCGTTACCTGTAACCGGCGGGGCGATTGGCTTCTGTTGAGAGTAACGCGTTGGGTCGTTGAATCGAGCACTCCGAAGTTTTCCAAACCGCTTGCGTTTTTAAGGCCGACTTCAATTGCGTTGCAAGCGGCGAGGGCCTGCTGTGAATGAGATGAATGCGATTAGGGAGAAGCGGAGTGCCGTTCAAGCTCGGAAACTGCCGTAGCATAACATCCTCAGAATAGATCGAGGTCGTAGGTGCCAGCTGGCCCACGTCAGGGCGGTGTCTCCGTTCATGTCCTTTGCATCGACCTGTGCACCTGCCTCAATCAACATCCGTATTGTCTCTTCTGTACCAAAGGCAGCAGCCCGATGGAGGGGCGTCTCGGCTCGCGTGCGAATGTCTCGCATGAAAGCGTCTGTTTCAACTGCGGGCTTAGTGGCACAATTGGGATTGGCACCATGGGCAAGCAGAATTCGCAGAATGTTGTCATGAGATTCTCGATCTACCGAACAAAGAGCGGAGTGCAATGGTGTCTCGCCTGTGTCGGATTGAGGTATGTTGACATCGGCTCCGTTTTCAATCAAAAACTCGCACAAATTCGGATGTCCATGGAACACAGCTCCGTTCAAGTCAAGATTGTCTCCTAATGATTTAAGGGATTCCCCATTAAGGAGAAGAAACTTGATCGCGCTCACATCGCCATGGTAGGCGCACCACTTGATAAGCGAAACACCATGACTGTCCATCGACTCCGCGGGATGACCTGCCGCGATAACGTCAAAGACCAAGTCCGTTCGGCCATCAGCAATTCTTGTGATTGTGTCTTCTAACATTTTCTTCATCCTCTTCAACCGGGTACCAGCTGCATGCATCAAGTGGCAGCCAGGAGAGTCCCCAAAAGTCGAGGCGTGTGGTCCGCCCCTTTGATGCAACGGGATTGTTCGCCATTACCTTGCATCCGCTCGCCACGCATTTGTGGCGTTGTCTTCGGTGAATCCGCGAAAAATGCATCCATGCTGCTCATGAGCTACGTAGCATTCAGGAAGTCGATCACATACGCGCATAAAAGTTTCATGATCGATGAATTGTGTCGAAATATTCAGCATTTCCAAGTTGGGCATATTCTCCGCGAAGTGCACAATACCCTCTCCCACTTGTGTCCCCCACAGGAAAAGATATCGCAGAGTCTGCTTGCTCGCGATCAATGAAGATATGCCAATGTCGGACACCATGGTGTTGCCAAAATCTGCTGAAATGATTCCGCTAAAGCTGCGAAGTGTCGTTATGTCCGAATCGCCATATTCGGGGCGTCGAATATAGACTGTTGAGACTCGCGGCATCCAGGGTTCATCGAATCGATTGAACGAGAATGTCCCCCCTCTTCGCCACAGTCGAAGACATCCAAAAAATTCGCAGGGCCTAACGAAAGGAAGTTGTGACAGACAACGAAGCTTGCAACTCGTCCTTACGCGAAGAAGCTCCTTGCGTTCATCAGGTGTGAAATTGATCGCGCAGGTGTTCATGTCAAGAATCTCAGAAGGCATTATGGCAATGGTCATCATCCACGAGGGTGGTGTTTCGGTATGTTGAGAGCTCCTGCCGCACCAACAATAATACAAAGATTCTGAGTGGATGGGGCTGGGCCGAATGGAAAAGAACCGGCGAAAAAAGCGTAGGCGACGCAGTATCCTGCCACTGCGCCAAGAAAAGCGCGTTGCAATGAAGACGCATTGAGAGGCCGAGGCGTCCAAAAGAGAACGAAAGCAAGCGAGAGCATGAGGCCGAAGAGACTTCCCGTCAAAGCGGCAAACGTGACTGCAACGGTTGCCGTAAGAACAAGAAGACTCCGAATCGAAAATTGGTTCGTGGATACCATTGCAATCAGCAGCGCGACGAAAATGGTCGTAGGATTGGATTCACAATGAAGTCTAGCAACTCATGGCGAGGCTTGCGTTGTTGTGATCTCTACGTTCTGTTGCAGCAACTAAAAAAACCCGCCCATGCCCATGCCACCACCCATGCCGGGCATTTTTTGGGTTACTCCCTCCTCATTGCCAACCTCGATCTTTTGAATCACAGCAGCGATCTCCGCATGGATCCTGCGTTTCTGATGAATGATGAGCACCGAGTAGGATTCCAAAGTGGAGGGGACATTTTTGTCTGCGTTTCCGTTTCGAACCTCGCTTCTGGAACGGCATATCTGAATGGTTCCTAAAGCACCCTCGACCTGGGAGTTGCTCCAGCTCGTTTTGCCGACCAGTTCGGGAAGCACGACTTGAAGATCCTCCGCGATCGCCGTCGGTAACCTGTAATACTTGGTCTCATAGCCTTCGGGATCGATGTCTGGTGAAATCCGCCGCTTGGAGTTCTTTAAGGCTGATCTATAGTTTTCCAACAACGTCAAGACTTCATCCATGAGTGGCTCCGTTTGTGACACAACCATGATTCCGGAAATTGGAAAGGCCATGACAGCCGTACCACCAGAATACTGCCAGCTTTCTGGCTTGGACTGTTGTTCAATCGCGATTTGCAGTTTACTGCAATCAGCCATGTTTTGGCACAGATCGCGAACGTCGAAAACTGCAATTTTGGCTTCCGCTTCGGCAACTTCTATTGTCGTGATCCAAAGGACACCATCGCGATAGAACCAAGCCAATTGATGCTGTGACGTGAGGATACGCAAAATCTTTCGAAAAGGTTGATTTCGGATGTCAATCGAAATTGCGAGGCGTTCGGAAATCCGAGCCTTTCGGAGCGCCACACGATCTAATCGTATGTTTAACTTGTGTTGATCCGCGAGTGACTGGACGGCTTGTGCAAGCGAGGTCCCCTTGAACTGAACGGATGATTCTGTGTTCAGTTTCGACACTACCTCTGCGTGCTCCTGGGGTTCATCGATCCACGTGCGACGGGCCGGATGTCGAAGCGATTCCAGGAACCCAACCACGCGTCGATGAGTTCGAGGTACCTGTCGCACGAACAAAACATCTCCTAGGAGCACCGCCGTGCCAGAGCCGCCCATTTCCTCCCAAGTATCCTGCGAAACGGTTGACTTCAAAGCGGAAATCAACATCTCTGGTTTAAACTCTAGATCGAGCAAGTCGCCGATGTTGTACTGGACATTCCGAAGACTCGTTAGCGGCGGGAGCAGAGTGATCACGCCCTCATCGAAACTCCACCCCACTCCTATTCGTTCCAATCGATCTAAGAACTGATACAGGGGAACATCGGAAAGCGATTCGTTCACCGATTCGCTTGCAAGTACTCCATCTTCATCTAACGCCCTTTCGTCGAGCACGACGTTTAAACCGGTCTCGCTTTGGATCCAAACAGCGACTTCGTTCAACGGAACCTCGTGAAACGAGTGAGTCACTTTGGTCCGCAACGCCATTGGAACTAGCGTGATCGGATCGATATACCGCGGTTCATCTGCGATGGTAATGGCCGCTAAAGATTTTTCGCCGGATGCGTTGCTCGACGTACTCTCAAGTCGAATAGTTTTTTGGTCTTGCGCGCTTCCGCGGCGTAATAATCCGTCAGGTACAAAGCCCCCGAACAGAATCCATCCAGCGATCCATGGGCGAAGCGATTTCATATTGGTTTCTTTCAATTATATTCTGCTCTATAATGGTCGCGACAATTCAAGCCATGGCACGCAAACCGTATGCCAACATATTTCGTACGTTACGCAACGCTAAAAGAAGATTGCATTTCGACCACTTTCTTTGTAACCCAGCAGATTTCTGACATTGATTCGATATGCCATTCGACTGTGGTACAACCCGTGCCGCAATTCCAATCGGAATAGCACTGTAGTAATTCGCAACAATGATGCTGCTTTTCGCAACAAGCTGGTCTCCGTCGCAGGCTTGGTAAAATGTGTGAATAACAATTACCATTTGTTGCGATGAAAAGAGGAGCTGAGCGGCAGATCGTTGTTCCGAGAAGTGAAGGCACCCCACCTCATCATACCTATTGTACCTGGGGATGACGGACCGGTTGGGTTGATGGCTGGCAGCTATAGGACTTTTCAAGCGGATTTGACGACCAAGATCGCGAATTCATAGATTCTAGCATGCGACAGCTAGTGCCACGACCGACCACAGAGGAAACCATTCGTCGCCTGAAGGATCAATCACTAGAATTGTTTCCGGCTGCTACGAAAAAGTAATGTTCGACAATTCCACGGTGCCAATAAAGTACTATCGCTAGCATGAGGTTTCGATCAGTGAGTCGAGTAATTGCAATTCTTTTGGCCGTCACTGCTGGTGTTGGTATCGCAGAACAACCGAATGTAGATTACGGTCCAGCAGACTTGATTATCGAGAACGCCAAAATCTTTCGGCCAGGATTCAATCATGTCGCGTTGGCCATTAAATCGAACCGCATTCTAGCGGTTGGCCGAAAGACCGAGATCGAAGCACTCATCGGTCCCAATACAAAGCGGTTGGACGCCAAGGGTGGTTCGGTAACCCCTGGAATTCATGATGCACACGTTCATTTCCTATCAGGTAGCCTTGGCCTGTCGCAAGTCGATTTATCCGACTTGGATTCGATAGAGGCAATCGAGACCAAGATCCACGCATTTGCAGATCTTCATCCGGATCAGTCATGGGTTGTAGGACGCGGTTGGGTTTACGGAACGTTTGAGGAGGGACTGCCGAACAAGGAGTTACTGGACCGCATGGTACCTGACCGGCCTGCCATCATGAAGTGC
>JANMNR010000406.1:0-22920 GCA_031368325.1 Pirellula sp. | reverse complement strand
AGCCGCAGGTATGTTGCCGATGTTGATGATGTCCGGAACCAAAACGATGGATAGGCAGGCGCTCCAAGAAAAGATGGACGCCCTTGGTGTTCAAATCTCGGCGGGTGGCGGAGCAGGTAGAGGTCGTGGTGGACGTGGCGGCGGCGGAGGTGGAGGCGGTTCTGCAGGCCAAATCAGTTTGTCAGTCACGGCGAAACGCGAATCGCTAGTTGCAGGTATAGAGTTGTTAGGAGAAATCCTTCGAAACCCAGCCTTTGGCAGCGATGACTTCGAACAGATGAAGCTCAGGTCGTCGCGGATGACAGAAATGCTCAATGATCCAGCCGCCCTCGCAAGCAACAAGCTTGCTCGGTCGTTGTCGCTCTATTCCAAGGGAGACGTTCGATATGTCCCAACCATCAACGAGAGTATCGAAGATGTAAAGAGCGTAAGCTTGGAACAAGTCATCGATATCTACAACAAGCAACTCTCCGCGGCTACTGTCGAGATCGGAATTGTTGGCGATTTTGAACCTGAGAAAGTCGTTTCGGCAATCGAGAAGATCCTTAATAATTGGAAGTCGAATACGAGTTTCAAATCGATCGAACGCAATGCCAAGACCGATGTGTCCGGATCCAAGGACAACATTGTCACGCCAGATAAAGCGAACGCAGTCTTTTTGGCCGGACTCTCGTTCACCATGAATGACGAAGCGCAAGCCAGTATCCCTTTGCAGATCGGTAACTTTATTCTGGGTGGGGGTACGCTCTCGTCCCGGCTGGGTGACCGAATCCGACAAAAAGAGGGGCTGTCGTACGGCGTAACAAGTTCGATTACCGTTCCTGCGCGGGGTACGGATGCACGGTTTACAATCAACGCGATCACGAACCCCGGCAACATCGACAAGGTAGAGGACGCTGCCATGGAAGAGCTCAAGCGATTCATCAAGGATGGCCCGACGGAACTGGAAATGGTGGATTCAAAGAAAGCCTTTTTGGAGAGTCTCAAAATCTCACGGTCTGCAGATCAGGCCATCGCGGGGCAACTTACTTCGAATTTGAATTTGGGGCGAACATTCGCATTTAGCGCAACGCAAGAAACCCAAATAGCAAATTTGAAAGCGGAGGACGTGCGAGAAGCATTCCAGAAGTATATCGACCCGAAAAAACTTGTTATCATCCGAGCTGGTGACTTCAAGTAAGCATTCGAGTCGCCAAGAGTCGATCGGAACGCTGTGTTATAGAGATACAGCACGAAAAAAACACATGCTGGAATTTTATGCCACAGCGATACACACACAGTTCCTTAAGCCAACTCGAAAGCCACACTAAAGGTAAGATTCATGCTGCATTCTCTCCGTGCTGCTTGTGTTCCTTCTTTTCTCTTGTTCCTATCGCTCACTGTCTATGTCGGCTGCGACAACGCAACCTCAAACGGTGGTGCTAAACCGACCGATAGAGTTAGCATGCTTCGCATCGCGGTGGTCCCCAAGGGGACAAGCCACCAGTTTTGGCGATCGGTGCATGCTGGGGCGGAAGCGGGTGCAAAGGAAGTTGGCGGTGTTGAAGTTCTTTGGAAAGGCCCTGAGACCGAAGCCGACACGTCGGGTCAAATCGCGGTTGTTAAAAGTTTCATCACCAATCGTGTCGACGGCATCGTCTTGGCCCCAAACCATTCTCAGTCGCTAATGGATGTGGTCTCAGAAGCAAATGCCGAGAACATTCCAGTCGTTATCTTCGACAGCGGGCTTGGAAAGGGGCCAAAGATTGTTAGCTACGTCGCGACCGACAATCACCGTGGCGGTGTCTTGGCTGGCAAATGCATGGCCCAAGCCCTTGGACATCAGGGCAAAGTGATTATGCTTCGTTACAACCCAGGCAGCGAAAGCACGGAACAGAGAGAAGTCGGTTTCCTAGAAGCGATGGCCGAAGAAAAGGGGATCGAGGTGCTTTCATCGGACCAGTATGCAGGCACGAAAACAGAAGAGGCTCTTGCAAAAGCGACTCAACTGCTGAACAAGTATCGCGAACAAGTGACCGGAATCTTTGCTGTTTGCGAACCAAACTGCAATGGTGTGCTTGAGGCGCTGGTTCAAACCGGCTTAGCGGGCAAAGTCAAATTTGTTGCCTTTGATCCAAGCGATACATTGATTCGCGGCATGAGCCAAAGTAGCGTGGCCGGGATTGTGTTGCAGGATCCATTTGAAATGGGCCGGCAATCGGTCCTAGCGTTGACCAAGCACCTGCGCAAAGAAGTGGTCGACCCAATCATCTCTACCGGTGAGTATGTCGCCACACCAGAGAATCAAGCTAAGCCACCTTACGATCGATTGTTGCGTCCTGAACAACACGGTCAGTAGTGTTGACACAACGCCTCGTGTGCAAGGGTCACTATTACGAACGCATCTACCAACCAACTTAGCCCTGTGCTCGTGATGGACAAAATCGTGAAGCGGTTCGGCGCCACGCAAGCGTTGCGGGACGTATCGTTGGAGGCGTATGGTGGTGAGACGCTTGCGCTTATCGGCGAAAATGGAGCTGGCAAGAGCACGCTCATGAAGGTGCTCTCAGGTGCGCACCGGCCTGATTCGGGATCGTTGTTTCTCAATGGCCGCCCCTATCAACCGTCAGGCCCTTCAGAGGCAAGGAGAGCCGGGGTCGCAATGATTTATCAAGAGCTTAATTTGGCTCGCGATCTATCCGTCGAAGACAACATCATGCTCGGTTGCGAGCGCACTCGATTTGGTTTTGTCCAAGCGAGAGAGCAGCGAACGAAAGTACGTCAAGCCCTTGCACTGCTTGGTCACTCCGAATTAAACACACAACGGCGAGTAGGGTCGCTTTCGATTGGCGTTCAGCAGGTCGTCGAAATTGCGAGAGCTTTGATTTCAGACGCGCGGGTCATGATCTTCGACGAACCGACAAGTTCGTTGTCGCGGCACGATGTCCAACATCTATTCCTGATCATCAAGCGATTGCAGGAGCAAGGGCTCGCCATTGTTTACATAAGCCATTTTCTGGAGGAAATACGTGAGGTTGCCTCCCGATATGTCGTTCTAAGGGATGGCCAGTCTGCAGGCACCGGTCTACTGTCTGCGTCAAGTGACGAACAAATTATATCGCTCATGGTAGGCCGAAGCGTAGCAAAGCTTTTTCCAACGGTACCGCACACCATTGGCGATCGAAGGGTGACGGTGTCTGGGTTGGATGGTCGGACGATGCCTTGTCAGTTGAACATGCAATTGCGCCGGGGTGAGATTCTAGGGCTGTTTGGTTTGATTGGGGCCGGTCGTACAGAAACATTACGCTGTTTGTTCGGGCTCGATCGGGTCAAAAGTGGGCGAGTCGAGCTGAATGGCAAGTCCCCCGCGGCTCATGCCAGAGCGAGAATAGCGGCAGGTTTCGGAATGGTTTCCGAGGATCGCAAGGGGGAGGGGCTCGCGCAAAAGCTCTCGATCGCAGATAACTTGACCCTCTCAGCCGTCAATCGATACAGCATGGGAGGACTTCTGAGGCTGACTAAACGTCGCGAAGCGATTAGAAACTGGATGGCAAAGCTGTCGATCAAGGCACGAGACTCGGAGCAACCGATCAGCCAACTCTCTGGCGGCAATCAACAGAAAGTGGCTATCGCGAGAGTCCTCCACCAGGACGCAACCGTTTTGCTCCTCGATGAACCGACGCGTGGAATCGACGTCGGGACCAAAGCCGAGATCTATCGACTTATCGGAGAGTTGGCGGCTGAGGGCAAGAGTATCATCTTCGTGAGCTCCTATCTGCCTGAACTGCTGGCAGTCTGCGATACCGTCGGTATCATGTCCCGAGGCAAGCTGCGTGACTTGCGAAAAGCGAGCGATTGGACAGAGAAAGACGCTCTGTCTGTCGCCATCGCATCAGAAACCGAGATGTAACAAAGCGAGGAAGCCGAGTGAGTTTAGAACCGACAGAATCGGCAGAAAATAGAGCCTCATCGCAATCGAGTTGGCGGTCGTGGCTAGGGCGCCTCGGGCCGCTCTTGGCGCTCGTTTTGGTAACGTTTGGATTTGCGATCGCGGATCAAATTTGGGGGCAAGGTCGTTTTATCGACATTCGAAACGCACGCGTCATTCTGGTGGAAGCGGCTCCGGTGGCCGTGGCTGCATTAGGGATGACACTGATCATCATGACTGGGGGGATCGATTTGTCGGCTGGGACGGCCAGCATACTTTGCGCAACGGTGCTTGCTATCTCGCTCAATGCAAATCAACCTGTTTCCGTCGCGGTCTTCGCATCCGTTGTGACGGGCGGACTTTGCGGCTTATTCAATGGGTTGATCATTGGTATCCTGCGCCTCCCACCCTTCATCGTGACTCTGGGATCGATGACTATTTTTCTTGGTATTGCAAAGCACTTGGCAAACAGTTCGACCGTCTTTGTAGAACGGGGACGAATTCCGGAATGGCTCCTCAAATTCACCTCCACGGAACCGCCGCAATGGGTTGGCCTCATGCCCAACATCCCGAGTGGGGTGTGGTTTGCGTTGGTTATTTCGGTAGTTGTCGCAGTCGTCTTGTCATTGACCGTCTTCGGACGCCATGTGCTAGCAGTGGGCTCAAACGAATCGACCGCGAGGCTTTGCGGCGTCAACGTTTTCACGACCAAGTTGACCGTTTATGCGTTGGCCGGTGTGCTCTTTGGAATCGCGGGCCTGTATTCATTTTCGTTATTGAAAATGGCTAATCCTGGCGAAGGCATCGGCAAAGAGCTCAAGTTTATTGCCGCGGTCGTGATTGGCGGCGGCAGTTTGAGCGGTGGTCGTGGTTCGGTGTTAGGGACTCTTGCTGGCGCGGCCATCATGTGCGTCATATCAAGCGGCTGCTCGCAACTAGGTGTTGTAAACGCAACACAGGACATCATGATCGGTGTCATCATCATCATCGCAGTCTCCATCGATCAGTTACGCAATCGAAAGCAAGACTAAGGCGCTTGTAGTCTCGCATGGTTTTCGCACCGTGATGTCTAAGGCTGCGGAGCAAGAGATTAGAAGGACGTCAGGGGCTCGCCTGGGCTGTTAAAAAACTGGGGGTGCGCCGCACTGCGTCGACGCTCGGTAAATGTCTCGGTATACCTTCGGGAAGGAATACGGAAGAATTGCCATCGGACCTGGAATAGAAAATACTTTACGTCCACACCGAATCTCTATCCGCCCAGGCTCGCCCACACCGTAGCCTGATATTTGCGAAAGGAGTTGTATTCCAGGCGATCCGAAATTACCTGATCGAGACCACGTTCCATGTGGAATTTGCAGGCTCTTCTGGCGTAATAATTGGCCGCGAGGGCGGTATCGATTTCTTCTTGTCTCCTGCACGATACATCCAGACGTATGCCATGTCATTCTCGACTTCATAACCGAGTGCTTTGCCCTCGGTGGTTGTCCAGTCGCGATCTGTGAGGCCGACTTCGATTAGTTCCGGCAGGCTCTTCGGAAACCGCTTGTTCTTGAGCTGGAATCTTTTCACAGCCAACGATGTCACGGTCAAGCGTCGAAAGACCTCATCGCGGTCAAAGGCTTCTGCGCAGGCACTGATCGCTGGGAAAAAGAGTCCGACCAGATAGTGACTCGACGCTATTCCCATAACCTCCTTTTCGGCGACAGCAGCTCGGCCTACGAGTTCGTTAGTATTTGCCGACGTGATTGCCAGTGCGGCATCATAGGCACGCAATAGCGACAATTTTCCGCTCGGCAAAATAGGAAGTCGATAAACTGGGTTGTTGTCACCGGCAGCGTCAGAAATACCCCTTGAATCGTTGATCGCTTGGAAGACCATAGCCCGTTCGCCAACCATGGAGGTTCTCCAAGCCAATGCGACATCATAGGGTTGTCGCACTTGCGCCGAAAGGTCAGCAAGCTGATCTTCAGTCCAGCAGTCCATGGCCAATGAACGGTTAATGATGCCCTTATGCATGCCTTGAATCGCAATTGTGATTAATCTCGTGACCAGACAACAATCGATATCGAATGCTTTGGCAACCGATTGAAGCGAGCGAATATCTTGCAAGGCTCGCTCACCATTCTTGTGGAAAAGAGCATGGCTCGCGTCCAACTCGAGATTCCTCGCCAGCATTCGTGTCTCTTGATAAACCTCGAGGGTCGTGGATAGTCCGTTGAACTCAATCGGCATCCAGACGGGTTTTGGAAACGCATCGGCAGCGTGAATCGTTTTGAGTAGTGGCTGTATTTCTTTAAGGTAATCCGCCACGCGCGGTTCCTCCGGCCATTCAGCTCCAGGTCGAAGGTCGCTTGGCATTTCACGGTCACCCACGAGTGGCAGCCCATTTGAAATTGCATTGGCACTTCGCGATAACCGGAACGCCTCACTCCAAGCCGCTGTTCCTTCTTTGTGTGTCGTTTTCTCAAAGTGCTTTGCCATCGACGTGTCGTCAAGCGTCTCGTCTGCTTGGCGCATCGTATCAAGCTTGTCCGTCAGTTCCCGATAAGCGACCACTTCTCGGTAGCCGATAAAGCAAAGGAACAATACGAACAACACGATTGGAATCAGACTGATCGTCGCGATCCACTTAACTCGTTTCGAGCGATTGCCTACGGGACTGAACTCTTTATTGGATTGGTTCATCGTTGAGGTTCCTACGTCGGTCTCGTTCTGGATATTTCGACTTTGCTTCGTCGCCTCGATACAGGCGATAGGAGAAAAACATGCGGTAGTTCACTCGCTAGCTTTCATCGCATCGGCTTGCTTTTCCCAATCGGCAAACCAATACGTCCACGGCCTCCCTCGCCCACCACCAAAAACCGATGGTGTTCGAGTAATTTCTGGATCGGTTTCCCTTAGGTTCCAGTCACGAGCCAAGACTTTTCGAGCTTGCATTCTCGCTTGATCATCACTCGCATTGAGGTACTGTTTCATATGCCAAGCGACTGTAGAAACATGCCGTCCCGCAATAAGCCGTGTTCCGTTTTGGTCG
The DNA here is from genome assembly GCA_031368325.1 of Pirellula sp. Classification (GTDB taxonomy): domain Bacteria; phylum Planctomycetota; class Planctomycetia; order Pirellulales; family Pirellulaceae; genus JBKCUI01. Next base: position 15,979 of record JANMNR010000406.1, on the reverse strand, counting down.
ATTGGGATTGCAAAGCCGCCTAACGTGTGAGCCGGCACCGATACCGTTCTCGGTCTGCCAGAGATATCGGACTGTGTTTTTCCCCAGTCAGAGACCAACGCGCGGAAGCGGGCATTGTTGCGGCTTGATTTGTTGGCAAGTTGAGAAACCGCAGCCGTATGAATCTCTTTGCCCATGACCTGAACTGCGTCGTTGTCTTGCACCTCTTGCACAAGCCATGCCTCGTACTCATCAGCCGCTTGTTGCGCATTGAGAGTGGGGTTGGCGCGAACACCTGCAATGTACCGCGTCATCAATCGAACCGAAATGCGATAGCGGTCGAGCAAATCTTCGTCCGGTCCCTCGTTTGCAATTCGGGCTTTCGCGAGAGTCGCTTCGCTCATCAAACGAATCCCGACGGTGGAGGGTGAAAGTGGTATGTTGCCTCTCGCGTCCAATTGCCGCTCGATGAATTGAAATTGCAACTTTCTTTCTTCGGCTAAACTCAATCCTTCGGGCAGCGTGTTGGGCTTATCGTCTTCCACCTCGCTATGAAACGTTCCTATTGCTTCGGCCGCCCCCCCGATTTCCCCTCCAGGTCCCAGGTCCTCGCCTATCCAGATTTCCGAAAAAGCTACCGGATTTTTCGCCGTCAGCAGGTTCAATTCATTCGGCCTTGTCGTGGAAGAGGCGACGCTCCTCAAGCTCGTGGAAAACGCTTTCCATTCACTCGTTGGCATGCTTGGATAGGTTGCGTAAACGTAAAGGAAAGGAAGTGCTGGAAGCAGAATGAACAGCGAAAACCATCCAGCATGTTCCAACCAGAATCGCTTCCCCATCCGACCGTCCATCCAAAAATGGGTCAACCGAAAAGTGGCAATCCATGGGATCACCGTTACGATGCTCAATAGCCAAAGCGGTGTCTCCAAAATATTGAACGCAAATGCTCCATAAGCAAACGGCAGGCAGCCAACGGCTGGAGCGATAATGGCAGCGATGACAGGGCTCGGAAGTACTTGGCTGATCCATTGGCTTACCGAGTAAATCACCCAAGCGGCACATGCCCAACCGAGGCAGAGCAAAAACAACATCTGCCATTTGCCATTCGTCGGGAAGTTATTTGGCAGGAAATAGAAAGCTGCGCACACAGAGCCTGCAACAGCAATGACACTTGCACCAAGCATCCCAATCAAGATCGCATGCCGGGTCAGCCAAACCGATTTGGGCGAAATGCCTCGGTCCGAAAGAAACCGTATACGGTTGCCGATTTTGTCCCCTTGAAATGCGAGTACACCGAGCCAGCAGACCGAAATGAACGCCGCTGGCACCGCGACTGCAGTGAGAATTTCCAACTTGTCGCTCGCGCCGAGCAACAGCATGAAGAGGGAAAGAAAGAAAAGACCTGTTAATCCAAACAGCATCGTTCGGTTCTGCGCGAAAAACTGCCAGATCAAGGCTGAGGATGGGCTCTGTATCTCACGTTTGTCAGCGATCGATCGATCGAAAGCCGAGGCAACCGGCAAGGCTACCGTAGCAACCTTTGGCGGAGGCGCAGGCGAGAGTGCTCGCAGCGCTGCATACCAACCCAACGTCAAAGCGACTCCGCTGCCAACGACCAACGACAGCAACACGAGTGCATCCGACGGCTTCGATCCCGATGCGAGGTTGGTTGCCAAGGTGTAGAGCGTCGCGATGCCAACCAAGGCAAGCAGTCCCACAAAGGTCGAACGAAAGGACCAGGCTGTTGCAAAGCTGACCAGCAAAACGAAAACAGTATAGAGAATACCGTACGCAAAGTCGGTTTCGGCTGCGGCAACCAATCGGTTCCAGTCGCTGGAAACTCCGTTCCTGACAAAAAGGAATGCAAAGCTGATCAGCCACACCGCAGCAAGGCCTACGATGCCTGCCATGAACTTGACGCGAATGATGTCCTGCTTCATGACCGGCAAAGAGGCCATCCAATACAAAGTGCGAGAGTCCTTCTCTTGTCCAACAAGCAATGCCCCAACGCCGGCAGCGAACAAGCCTGGTAGCCCGAGAAGGAACAGGGGTTGAAAAAGGGTCTCTTGATCCGGTGGGTTTGCAAGCTGTATCAAAACCTGAAAGACCAAACCGATTACGGCGAGCATGAGCACCAGCGGAAACAGCATTCGGAATTCTTTCCAACAAAGCCTCCGCAGTACCAGGTTACGATTCATGGCTGCCTCCTACGACCGTGCGCTGATTGCCATGCCGATCCTTGGCCGGAAGCGATAATTGGTACTCTTCGGGCGGCGGTGCAACTACCCCGCGAGTGCATGCGATAAAAATTTCTTCGAGAGAGGCCGGACGAGTTCGCAAACCGATTACGCCAGGTCTCGCCTCAAGAGCATCCTGGGCCACAGAATCGAAACCGCGAACCACCATTCTGCGTTGCCGACCAGACGACTGTTCGCTAAACACCTCAATGTTGTTGGACAATCGCGGGAGCGCAATCAACGGATCGTCGAGACTGATCGTCACTTCGGAGACCGAATCCTTGAGATTGGCCATCGAGTCCATCAATCGCACTTTGCCTTTGTGGATGATCGCAACCCTATCGGCGACTCGCTCAACCTCAGAAATCTGATGGCTAGAGATTAAAACAGTCCTGCCTGTCACGGCTCGATCGACCATGCTCTCCATGAACTCACGTCGAACATGCGGATCGAGCCCAGAGGTAGGTTCATCTAGGATGAGCAACTCAGGGTCGTGCGCCAAAGCCAATGCCAATGCAACTTTGGCTCGTTGGCCTTTGCTCAAGTGTCGTATCTTGCGGTTGAAAGGCACCTCGAAGTGAGCGATCGATTCAACGTATCGATCCAAAAAGCCCTCGGCATAAAAAGAAGCGGTAAACCATCCGATTTCGTCGACTCGCATCCAGTCGTAGAGAGCTGGTTGGTCGGAAACGTATCCGACCTTGCGTCGGATCTCGAGTGCGTCGCGGCTCGGATCAAGACCGCATACGGTGCATTGCCCAGCGGTTGGATTTTGGAAGCCGGTCAGGATACGGATCAACGTCGTTTTGCCCGCTCCGTTCTCTCCGAGCAAGGCGAACACGGAGCCACTCGGCACCTTGAGATCGATCCCCCGAAGCGCCTCGCAGCCGGGGTAACGCATTTCCAAACCACTTGCTGTAATACTATCGGACATCATCTCACCTCAGATCGACTCGATGGATTCCTAACATGGACTGCACCAGTGCAGAACGGCACGCCGTGCCATTGCCACACACCAACCGGCACGGAGTGCCGCGATACACTAACTTGACGATGGCGGACTTCCAGATGAACTGACCGTGGCAACATTGCCGTCGAGCTTGTTCAACTGTTTTTGAACAATTTCTCGAATCTCGTCAGCCTCGAGCCCTCCATGGAGCGCTTCGGTGAGCGCAACCTTTAAACTCTCGGCGATCATCGAACGCCGAATTTCCTTGCAACGTTTGATCGCGCCAGCACAGACAACCAGCCCGCGCCCACGGAGCGTCTCTAAAACGCCGTCCACCTGCAACTCTTGATAAGCTCGAGCTACGGTGTTTGGATTGATCGCCAATTGGACGCTCAAAGCTCGGACGCTGGGCAACATTTGCCCAACCTTGAACGTCTCCTCGGCGATTGCGAACGTAATCTGCCGAACAATCTGCTCGTAGATCGCGACGCCATTACTCTCATTGATCGCAAAAAACATAATTCAAAACTCCCAGTCCCGCGAAGCAGTACCAGTGTACTGGTTACATAGTACTGCGGGTTGCTGGTGCACGTCAAGGGGTTGCGAAAGAAATTGGAGATCTCAAATCTCAGATCTCAAGGCTGTGACGACAAATTCTGCTCCCCCATGACTATTGCCACCTTGGCCTCTATACTAGTGCCCTGTGAGTACTATCGGATGGTTGGATCGCTCAAAAATCGAGCTGTGCTCCTCTCTCCAGTTCTACCCCACGCACAAGCTGTAAACGCTTGTGCAACCTGCCTTTCCATTCCTCAGATCCTGTGAGTTCACGCCGATTTTGATTTCTGTACCCCAATCCAATCGAATTCGGTTGCTCATCAGCTTACTGCCGATCATCACCCTTGCTGGGTGTTGGAAAGAACTTAAGGAGCGGTCTTATGACGCACCTAAAATAGAAAGCGAGTTCATCAAAGTACCCGAACCTCGTCCTCCACGGCCTGCTGCGCCTATGATGGGAGCTAGCCGAATTCCGTTGCAAGAACGGCGTATTCTGGGCGCTATCATTCCCGACGGTGAGGAGGTCTATTTTGTGAAAGCAACGGACCGAATCACGCAGTTGACTGAGGCTGAGGCGTCGTTTCGCTCTCTCGTCGAACAATTCGCCATCGATGCAGCGTCAGGAGCACCGAAGCTTGATTTGCCTGCCGCTTGGACACTTAAGATTTTAGACAATGCCAACGCAGGAATCGGATTGGCTGAGATGATTGCCGAGTTCAATTTCGCAGCATCAGCCGGTCCCATTCGATTCACGGTCTCAAAATACAGTCGGCCGAGCGACCCGTCTGCTTGGGATGAGTATCTACTGAGCCAGATCAATCGTTGGCGAGGTCAGTTGGAAATGCCACCCTTTACTTTGCCTGAACTTAAGAAGGAGTTGCCGACCATTCCACGCGAGGGAGCGGCCATTCCTGCATTCTTGTTCGATGCGAGGGGATCGACTGCCAGCGCGATGCCGCCAAGTCCCTCCACCTCGACACCCCCCTCGGCAAAGCCTGCGAGCGAACCGAACGCTGCGGTCCCTTCACCCGTCGCGAGTCCGTCGGCGTTAAAACTGGACTACAAAAAGCCAGAGCACTGGGAACTGCAACCCCCGCGTTTGTATCGCGAAGCCACGTTCAAGTTCGCGAAGGACTCCAAAGAAGGAGAAGTAACCATCGCCACAGCGATCGATTCGCCTCTCCAAAATGCAGGGATGTGGATAAGTCAACTCCTGCAGAATGGTGATCCAGCCTCCATTGAGACGTTGGCCAAGAAAACGGTCGAAGAGGCAGAAACGCTGCAAGTTGGCGAGCGGACGGGTAAGCTCTACACGATTCGTGCCTCCGATCAACCGGACGCTCGTTCGCTGATGGTTGTCGCCGTTCCGCTGGATGCGACAGGCAGGAGCATTTTCATCAAACTGAATTGCGAATTGCAAACCATGGAACAAGAGAAGGCCATTTTTTTGGAGTTCGTAAACTCCGTTCGATGGGAGTAGCTGACTTTACATGAGCACTGCGAACTCCAAGACCGACGAACACCCGAACAGATTTGAGTTCGTCTCAAGTCAGGTTACCGCTCATGCATGTATCGCCAAGGACACTTGGCAGTTGACCATCAACGCTCCGGAGTTGGCTCGTCGGACCGTGCCCGGACAATTCTTTATGGTACGCATTGCTGGCCGAACCGATCCGCTCATCGGTCGAGCGTTGGCCATGTACGATCGGCATTTGGATAGCGATGGCAACCCGGTAGCCGTGAGCGTCGTTTACACCGTCAAAGGAAAATTCACACAAGCGTTGTCGCATTGTGTTGTGGGTGATTTGGTAGAACTATGGGGACCGCTTGGAAACGGATTTTCAACTGAGACCGTCGAGCATCTCATTTTGGTGGCGGGTGGCGTTGGACAAACACCTATGCTGACACTCGCGTCAGCCGCGTTAGGTAGAACACGGTATGGCATTGCTGGCCATCCAACTGGTTACGCAAAGCGAGTCACCCTTTGCTATGGCGCACGAAACAAGGAGTATTTTGCGGGCCTCTGTGATTTTGAAAAGACAGGGATGGAGATTCGCATAGCGACGGACGATGGTTCGATGGGCCATCACGGTCGTGTCACCGATTTATTGAAAGCTGTTCTGAACGAATCAAACGAAAACATTAGCGAATGTCGTATCGCTTGCTGCGGACCGGAGCCCATGATGGAGGCGGTGAGCGAAATCGCAAACCAACAAGGGGTTCGCTGCGAAGTATCTCTCGAGACGCCTATGGCATGCGGTATCGGAATTTGTTTTACGTGTGTCGCCAAAATCAAACAACCCAGTGGTCAGTGGGACTACCAGCGCACATGCATCGAGGGCCCCGTCTTTGACTCTGAAATGATAGCCTGGTAAGTCGCTCTCCCGTGCTACAATGAAGTTGACATAAAACGGAGTTAAAGCCGCTGCGCGGGTTAAATAAATGCGAATCCAAGTCACTTCAACTCAAACTCAATACTCTGTTTTGGTTTGTGTCTGTGTGTCGATCTTGGCGTACTCGGCAAATGCAGCGGCCCAATCGGTCAAATCGCATCCGTGGTTGGCGGAGGCACCGGGTGAGTTCGTTCGATTGATCGATCGCGGCAATGTCAGTATCGTGGTCGACGATGAGCGAATTCGAAAGGCGGGGAAATCGGCATTAACCTTGTTTCAATTTGTTATCGATTATGATTTCAAATACCGTCACCAATTGCTTGGCTTTGATAATGAAACCCAGGCCTGGCAAACCAGGATTGTCGCTTGGATGGACCTGCCAAAAATCAAGCTCGAGCATAAGATATGTATTCAGTCGATTTTTACGCCCGCAATGCCATGGGAGTCCAAGCTGCTGCGGCACGAATTCGACCATGTTGCAATCAGTACAGATCCTCGATTCCTCAAGATTATCAAACGGTCACTGCAACAGCGCCGGCAGTGGATTGAAAAGTGGGAGCAAGCCAGTGCGCCTACAGAGCAAGATGTTCGAGAGCGGATCCAGACTGCAATCAAGAGCCAGGCACAGTTATTAGAGAAATTGGTACAGTCGCAGTACGATTTACTGGATGCAGAGTCGTCGCAAGGACTATCCGTCATCGGCGGTCGCAAAGAATTCTTCTGTGGATTGTATACTGTCGAGGGGCTCGAACGGTGCAAATTTGAAATGGATAAAGCCACTCAATCTTTCGTTAACTCACTTGAAAGCGCCTCGAGAAGGGAAGTTGACGCTCATTACTTGTTTTTGAAGCCGTAGCCTGGTTTATCACGGCAGGGAGTGCCGTTTTCTTTGGGACCTGGGCCGGAATACAGGGTCACACAGACTTGCTAAACCGAAAACCGCTAGAATTAGGGAATCCATTTGAACAATGCGCCTAACTGGGAATTTTCTTTGGCCATTTAGCTGATACCATCCCAATCTGGCTCTATGGAGCCCATGAGACGGATTAAACGTGCTGCGTTTCAGAAGTTTCTAGATTCTAGAATCATCGTGAAATCGCTATTGGGATTTGTTATTCTTTTTGAAGCAGATCGTGTTTGAATTTCTTTATTCATTAGTCGCAGCACCTGTACTACCAGCGACCATTTTGTTGGTCGTGCTCGTGGCTTGGAGCCTAACGACGATAGTCATTGGTGGATTGGACAGTCACCTTGCAGCGTCCTGGCATCTCCATAACCCGTTTTCAGGAGGGGGGCATACGGATGCCGATGGGCTCAGCCACACGATCACCCATGCCCTAGGCGACGCCATGGGCAGTGTGGTGCTCGCGCCGGCCAAGTGGCTCAATCTGAAACAACTTCCGATCGTCTTGTGGGCTGGCATCTTCACCCTTTGCTGGTGGTCGGTATCAGTCTTGATCTGGGTCGCTGTCGATACATCGCTGTTCAAGGAACCGGGCACGCCGGTCATTCTCCTGATGATTGCAAGAAACCTCGTTTTGAGTCTTTTGGCGACGAAAGTGATCACTCAGCCGATGCGGGGATGGTTTGACACCAATGAGCTCACTTCGGTCTCGCTGGTGGGGCAGGAAGCGGAAATCAGTTCGTTCGACGCAACACCAGAAAACGGACAAGTCAAGTTCAAGACCGACGGGGCACCCTTGCTTTTAAACGTGCGGACCGATGGCCCACATTTGCCTAAAGGGACGCGAGTTTGGCTGACCCATTATGACCAGCAAAAACACATTTACATTGTTTCCGCTACGACTACCACCTCGAAAACTACCTCTGTTGGAACCAAGTCATGACCATTGTAATTACGATTATTTCCATTGTCTTTGCGGTCCTGCTTTTCATCTTCTCGCTCGCGGTCATTGCAGGCAAGTTTTATGTCAAGGTTGGGCCGGACGAAGCTATCGTTAAAACCGGCATGGGCGGCCTGAAGGTCGTCATCGACGGTGGAGCACTGATTTGGCCCGTCATCCACCGTTATGAAAAGATGGATCTGACCCTCAAGAGTTTCGAGATCGCTCGCGAAGGCTCCGAAGGACTCATTTGCAAAGACAACATCCGAGCGGACATCAAAACCGCCTTCTTTATTCGAGTCGATAAGACTGCTGATGAAATCAAAGAAGTTGCACAGTCCATTGGCTGCAAACGCGCTTCGCAAATCGAAACGATGCGAGAGCTATTCGACGCCAAGTTTTCCGAAGCGCTCAAGACCGTCGGAAAGCAGTTTGAATTCGTCGAACTCTACGACAAAAGGGACAAGTTCAAGAACGAGATTTTGAAAGTCATCGGTACCGACTTGAATGGCTACCGGCTTGATGACTGCGCGATTGACTATCTCGAACAAACGCGACTCGAACTGCTCAATCCAAACAACATCTTGGACGCCGAGGGGATCAAGAAGATCACTGAGTTGACGTCTCAAGAAAAAATCAAGGAGAACCACTTTACCCGCGAGCGAGAAAAAACGCTCAAGAAGCAGGATGTTGAGGCTCAAGAAGCGATTCTCGAATTGGAGCGTCAGCGGATCGAGGCAACCGAGCGTCAAAAGCGCGAAGTGGCCGAAATCCAAGCGAGAGAAAACGCCAGTGCAACTAAATCGCGAGAAGAAAATCGATTGGAGGGCGAACGCGCTCGGATCAATACCGAGGAAGAAATCGGGATCGCAACTCAGAACAAAGAAAGAACGATTCTGGTCGCACAACGCAACAAGGAACGCACGGATGGGATCGAACTCGAACGTATCCAACGCGATCGGCAGTTGGAGGTGACCGAACGCGAACGCGTTGTTGGCCTCGCAACCGTCGAGAAAGAAAAGGCCCTTGAAACGGAGCGACGGAATATCCAAGAAGTGATTCGCGAACGCGTAATGGTCGAGCGCTCGGTGGTCGAGGAGCAGCAGAAGATCCTGGATACGGAAGCGTTTGCCACCGCCGACCGAACCAAACGGGTGGAGGTTACAGCAGCGGAGATGGCAGCCGAACAGTCGCTCGTCAAAGAAATCAAAGCAGCCGAGGCCGCCCTCAAGTCTGCCGAGAGTCAAACGGCCCAGATTCGCCTCGAAGCGGAAGCGGGCCGAGACCAAGCGGAAAAGAAATCGGAGGGGATGAAGCTTATGGCCGAAGCGTCGCGAGCCGACTTCGCCGCCAAGGGCCTCGCTGAAGCGGAAGTCATGCAGGCCAAAGCATCGGCAACGCAGGACCAAGGACTGGCTGAGGCTCGTGTCCTCAAAGAGAAGTTCACCGCCGAGGCACAGGGAATCACCGAGAAAGCCAACGCGATGAAGATACTCGACACCGTCGGGAAAGATCACGAGGAGTTCAAGCTGCGACTGGACAAAGACAAGCAGATTGAGATTGCCGCGATTGCCGCTCAAAAGTCCATTTCCGAGAGCCAAGCGTTGGTGCTAAGTGAAGCCCTACGTTCAGCCAAGATCGATATCATCGGAGGAGACGGGCAGTTCTTCGATCAGATCAGTGCCGCTGTACAAGGCGGGAAAGCTATCGATCGATTTGTACTCAGCTCCAAGGTTGCAACGGACATCAAGGATACGTTCTTTACAGGCAACCCTGAGCAATTCAAGGAGAGGCTGGGCAGTCTACTTGAGCAATTTCATTTGGACTCCGGCGATATCAAGGACCTAAGTGTCGCGGCCCTGATCGCAAAGCTGCTATCGAGTGGCGGAAGCGATGGAGTACGGAATCAGTTGGTGCAGTTGCTAGGGCTCGCAGGCAATCTCAACTTGGCTGACAAGCAAGTCAGCAAAGTGATCGGTTGAGATGGTATGACTAATGCTCCATTTTGAAAACAACTCGAATCATACTCGTGCCGAGTTTGGAGCTGTCGCTTTCCTACCGAAGTCATCACTATCTTGGTGGACGCCGTACTGGTCGCATTGTCCCAAGATGAAACGGGCCTGGCAAAGACTGTTTAACCTGAAGTCGCTTGTGCGCATCGTGGTTGCTTCGTTATTGAGCGGTCTTATCGTCGTATTTATTTTTTGGTTGGTGATTCCATTTCTTCCTTTGGGTCGCCTTTGGTTGCTTGGCATTCAGATTCCTGGGCTGATGTTGGCTCTTTACGGCTTAGCCTGGATTTTCCGATCGGTTCCAGAGCGTGTAACGATAAATAGAGACTCTCTGATTGTCCGACACGGGGATCAAGCCAGACGAATACTCAAATGCGATATCGTAGCGGCTAAAGTTGTTATCTTTGCGGAAGATAAGTTGCGGCTGCGAATTTGGTTTAATCGAAAAAGAAAGCGACGATCAACAGCCTTCGGAATTGCATCGTGCGTGGACATCACTGAACTGCAAAAAGCCATTGGCGCTCTATGCCAGAATCAATCCGTGGTTGATGCAAGGGAACGCTTTGTTGCGTTGCGTCAACTCCAGTCCAACCCTGAATCTCGGCCCAACTCCACCAGCGAAATGTATTGTTCGTCACAAAAGCGATCGGTCATTCCCGCCAAATAGACGGCCACGGTGTGTTCGATTCCCCATTCGGATGCCCATTTCTGAAATCGCTCGGGCAGCCGCTGTGGGTAGGCTTTTAACAACCGATAGAGCTGATTGAGACGAGTCGCGGCCCTTTGCCGGACCTCGATCAGCCTTGGATGACGATAAACGTGCTCAAACAAAAACGCCTCGATCTCCTCTTTATCGGTTTGCATTTCGGGGGACATTTGCAATTGGATTCCAACTTCCTGGACGGCTTTGCTATCTAGCTGACCAGCTTCTGCGAGAAGACCCATTGAGTATTGCAAGAAATTGTCCATTTGAATGTCGATCAACGTGTGGACAAGCAGCTGTCGGCGGTTGTTCGAACTGCTTTGATCCAATGGAGAATGGCGTCGTGCACGTTGAACGAGCCCAAGCCCCGACAGTTGCTGCCAGCTGAGCAGTCCGAGCTTTAAAGCATCATCCAGGTCATGGGCGTCATAGGCGATGCTGTCTGCCGAATCGACCACTTGGATCTCTAGCATCGGCACTGTGCCGGAATCTTTGTGCGATCGAAACTGTTGACCGGAGAGAACTTCTCGGGTCAAGTTCAGACCCGGATAGGATGTGTAACGCTGTTCTATGCGGGTCGCCAATTCGAGGGCAAACGCGTTATGTGAAAAACCGCCGTGATCCTTGGCACACGATTGCAGGGCGTCTTCACCGCAATGCCCAAAGGGTGGATGTCCAATATCATGCAGCAGGGCCATCGCCTCGATCAGGTCTTCGTTGAGTCTCAGGGTTCGGCCAATGGTGCGGGCCAGCGATGCGACTTCGTTGGTATGGGTCAGCCGTGTGCGATGGTAATCTCCCATATCGCCGGTGAAAACCTGCATCTTGCCACTCAATCTGCGAAATGCGGAGCTGTGCAGGATGCGATCCCGGTCGCGTTGAAATGGACCGCGATATTCGTGTTGGGGTTCGACAAAGTCTCGCCCCTCAGACTGTACGGAGAACATGGCATACGGAGCGAGCAAGAGTCGTTCGCGACTTTGCCAGGAAAGTGCGGGTTCGAAGGTGCGGCTGGCCAGAGTCCAGGTGGGTTGTGACATTGGAAAATGCAGTTCAAATTCTTTTAGGGGCAATCAAGTCCTTTCGCCACCTCAGTTTAACGCCAAATGAGCTGGCGATTCGAGAGCAGTCCAACAGATTTTTAAAAATGTTCGCAGATTCGGCTCTGACAAATGAACGCTGGATGTACCGCTGCCTAGAAGCAGAGGTGCTTTGTTGTTAGACTTCTCGGGAGCTGTTGTGGCTTCTCCATTTCCCGCTACCCCTTGTCTCCAAATTTTGCCGAAAGCAAACCAACCATGGCTGCCTACCAATACTTAGACGTCTCAAAAATGATCGACCATTCGTTGCTAAACCCGACGATGACCGTCGAACAGCTCGAGGCGGGGATTCAATTGGCGATTGCTTATGATGTCGGCAGCGTTTGCATTATGCCTTACTACCACAAGCGTTGTGCGGAGCTTTTGGCAGGAACCACCGTCGCACCGAGCAGCACCGTTGGGTTTCCTCATGGCGGGAATACCATGCGAACCAAGCTGTTCGAAGCAGGGCAGTTGATCGACGAGGGCTGTTTGGAATTGGACATGGTATCCAACATTAGCGCCGTCCTGAGCGGAAACTGGAAGCTGGTCGAGAGCGAAATTGAAGCGATCGTCAAGCTTTCCCACGCTGCCAAACGTCGCGTCAAAGTCATCTTCGAAAACTGCTACCTGAAAGAAGAGCAAAAGATCCAGCTCTGCAAAATATGCTGTCATGTGGGAGCGGACTGGGTCAAGACCAGCACCGGCTATGGTACGGGAGGAGCTACCATGGAGGACCTCCAGCTCATGCTCGACCATGTTCAGTCGCCAGTTCAAGTCAAGGCGGCGGGCGGTATCCGGGATTGCGATGCGCTCCTTCGCGTCCGCGAGATGGGAGTCACCCGAGTCGGTTCGTCTAGGACCGCCGAAATGCTCGATGAAGTCAGACGTCGGCTGGGCTTGGCAGCGATTGAACCCATCAAGGCAGCACCGGCCGGTTCGAGTTATTAAACGAATGAAACCGATCCAAACATGGCTCGCGGACCATCAGCATCAGATGGCCAACGAGCTCGAACAACTGTGCAACATCAACTCAGGCTCTGACAATGTTGCAGGGCTGGTGCGAGTGGCGGACTGGCTTGTCGAATACTTCAAACCGCTCGATGTAGCGTGTGAGAAAATCGAACTGCCATCGTTTCAAGTGATGGACGACCAGGGTGCAGTGTGTTCGAAAGCGACAGGTCCTGCCCTTCGTTGGAATCTACCTGGCTCTGGGCATGGCAAAAAAAGACGAATGCTACTGACGATTCACTACGACACGGTTTATGGTCCAGACAGTCCGTTTCAGTGTTGTGAGCGTTTTGATGGACAAAGCCCGTTTGGCCAGTCTGAGCAACGCATGCGAGGCCCAGGGGTCATCGATGCCAAGGGTGGGATCGTAGTACTGAGGTGGGCCGTAATGGCGGCATGCAAGTTCATCGATCTGTCGCACGTGGACTTAAGTATCGTGTTGACACCAGATGAAGAAATCGGATCCCCCGCATCGATCGATCTTTGGAAGCGGATTTCCAAGGACTTCGATTTTGCCATGCTCTATGAACCCACTTTGGCCGACGGTTCTTTGGTGTCGACACGCAAAGGGACTGGCACGTTTGTCTTTGTGACCAAGGGGAAAGCGGCGCACTCTGGACGCAATTTCAATGAAGGTCGCAATGCAGTGAACCATGCATGCAGAGTGGCGTTGGCGATGGATGCCCTCAACGGAAAACGCCCGAACGTCACGATCAATGTCGGACGGATACGAGGAGGCGACGCGGTCAACGTCGTCCCTGACCTAGCTGTATTGAGAGTCAATGTTCGGGTCACGTCGCAGGAAGATCAAGCGTGGATCGAATCTCAGGCGCAACATATTGTTCAAACATATGACATGCCAGAATCCGGCTTCCGCGTGGAGCTTCACGGGGGCATGCAGGCTTCCCCAAAAACCGTGGACGATGCGTTGCGGGTTTGGATGAAGTTGGTCGAACAGGCGGGCGAACAGGTAGGGGAGAGTACTTCCTGGAAGAATTCCGGCGGCGCAAGTGACGGCAACAAACTGGCTGCTTTAGGCCTGCACAACATCGACACTTTTGGGCCCGAGGGGGATCTGTTGCACAGCGATCAGGAATGGGTCCGACTCAGCAGCCTGCCCCGCAAAGCAGCTTTAACCGCCATGATGCTTGAATGTAGGTCTTAGCAGCGAAGCCTGCGATCAGACAAAAAGGGGAGTAATCGGCTTGCCCTCGTCAAGCAGATGATAGGGTCTACCCTGGGCGTCGCGGGCTAGTAGGTCCTCGATGCCCATTGCATGATAGACGGTTTTAGCAATATCGGCTGGCGTGACCGGGTGTTCAGATGGATATTCGCCAAATCGATCGCTTGAACCATAGGTTTGCCCGCCACGCATTCCTCCACCGCCCATGACGACGCTCATGCAGTGTGTCCAATGGTCACGCCCCGCTCCGCCGGGACCACCAGAACGTGGGTCGCCAATCTTCGGCTTCCGGCCCATTTCGCTTGTAACCAAGAGTAGCGTCTGTTCCAGCATTCCACGTTGGTGCAAGTCTTCCACCAAAGCAGAAAAGGCCATGTCAAATTCGGGGAGCAAGTTCTCTTTGAGACAATCAAAATTATTGGCGTGCGTATCCCATCCACCCGCACTCTTGCACTTGTCGGCGATCGATTCGTTTTCCTTCCAAAAGACCGTAACGAAGGGGACTTGTGCCTCGACTAACCTCCGAGCCAAGAGCAAGCTCATCGCATTGACCGTCTTGCCATAGCGAGCCCGAATCGACTCTGGTTCGCTTGCAACATCGAAGGCCGTCGTGGTGCTCGAGGACATCATTAGGTCAATCGATCGAAGTTGATGTTGCTTCCAGGTCTGGACTGCATGAACTCCATCAAAGCCTCGGCGCGCTCCGTCGAGTTTTTCCAGTAGCTTCTTGCGTGTCTGAAGCTGTTCGGTAGTTACGTCGCCAGCCAGAACTAACGACGGCGCCTGAAACTTCATGGGCTCATCCAAACTACCGTGTACGTACATCGGATCAAACTCCACTCCCAACTTAGCGGAGAATTGACCAGGCCGGGTGTAAGGTGCTTTGCTAGGCATGTGTGGGAGCGTCATCGCGTTGGGGAGGCTCGGGTGAAGCGAGCGTCGGGAGGCAACCACAGAACCGATAAACGGCCAATCGTCGGAGTAAGGTCGGCGGTCGTTTCCTTGCGACAGAAACGTAGGGTCGGGGACATGCCCCGTCAATTGATAGTAGTAGCCTGCATGGTGATCGTTTGTATTGACGCTGCCAGAAACCGAGCGAATGACGGCTAGGTGGTGCATCTGTTTGGCGGTGAGCGGCAGATGCTCGCTGACTTGCACTCCGCCAGCCGAAGTTCCAATAGGTGAGAACGGCCCACGGTAGTCCGATGGTGCCTCAGGCTTAAGATCCCACATATCGACGTGCGAGGAACCTCCACACAAAAAGAAAAGGATCACCGATTTGGCTTGTCCACCGCCGGTTGCCCTATTGGTCCCGCGAAATCCTGCCTCTAGGATTGCAGGCGAAACGCCGAAAGGCATTCCCGCCAACCCGGTAGCGGAGGCGACCAAAAACGCTCGTCGATGATCAATCTCAGGTTTAGCGTTTCTCGGCATGTTCGTATGTCTTTCTCGAAACGCGAGTGGAGTGAAACGGGCTACGGTGCAAACGTTCAAGATCGTCGGCCCCGTTAGCGTAACGGCCCAAGCCGTCCGGTGTCAAATCTCAGATCTCAGATCTCAAATCTGCCATTCAGTCTTGTTCGGGCTCGGCCCAAACTTGTGCTTCGCCATCGACGCCGACTTCAACGTGAATCACGTTGGCTCGGCAGCAAACGGGGCAGTCCTCTACGTACTTTTGGCTGGCCCCCTCACTCAGGTCCAATGGAATCACAATCTCTTCTCCGCATGCATCGCAGATATAACTAGACTCCCCCTGCATTGCTCCTTCCGGTTCTGCAAATTGGCTCCTGCTCATTTTTTGATCATCATCGAGACTCGGGAGTTCATCTAGAGTTGTGAGCAGTTTGCATGCCCACCAGAGCGCGGCCAGCGAATCTTCGTCTGCCAATCGATGGTCGCTACCAACCTCGATCAACGTATCGGTGGGAAGCCGGCATCGAGCGATAAGCTCCTCGCTGTCTTCGAAGGGGATAACGTCGTCGGCACGACTGTGCAGAATCGCCACCCTTGACTGGATTGATTTGACTTGGC